>JAGGVO010000014.1 GCA_021157965.1 Candidatus Neomarinimicrobiota bacterium | reverse complement strand
TTGGCACTGAACAGGAAACCATCCGTACCCGGCAGTGGAGCAATTTTTGCCTGATTATCCGTCTTGTCAAAGGTTTCACCTGAAAAAGTAATCTCTTCGGGTACGGGATTCATCACGCCGTCTTCCATTGTGAATTTGAAGGCACGTTTGCCCCACCATCCCGAATCCACCAGATAAACTTCCAGGGTTCCGTCGGCATAACTTCCGTCCACGGTGAATTTGTCACCCAACCGGAAATATTCTGATCCGGTTTCCGTTGTTGTATCAGGCATAAACCGGAGCAGCGTATCCCTGACCCCGTCAATCGAATCCCACATATAAATGGTCACCGGTTCAACCGGGAGCCACTGACCTAAGTGTCCGACGATGGAGGAACCAAAGATCACACCGTCCGCATCCACTTCCACATCGCCCAAAGCAACACCACTCTGGTTCACGGTATCGATTAAGGCACCTGTGGCAATATCGAGGACTTTAATGCCTCTGGCCCGGAATGATCCCAGATAGAGATGACTTCCGTGAGCCGCAATGCCCCGTACATCATGGTCCGTGGTGAACCATTCGGGCAAATTGGCTTCCCGCTTGGCAATCTCCCATTTGGTAGTCAATATCTGGCCAAATGCCAGAGATGCCATAAACATCACAAGCATTCCTAAGATGCCAAATTTCTTCATACCTTTTCTCCTGTCTTTATGAATTCTCTTATTTATCTGTGACCACGTCATAAAACCTGTCACCTACCACATCAGCAACAATTTTCGTGATTCACTTGTATGACTGTTTGTAAACCGCAGAAAATAAATACCCGACGAAACCTTCTCCCCTTTTATATTTCGACCATTCCACGTCAATTGGTATTCACCTCTATCCAAAGCGGCATTGAAGAGCGTGGTAACATGGGTTCCGCGAAGGGAATAGATCCGGGCAGTATAGTAATCACGTTGATCTATGTGCAAAGGAATTACCGTTTCGGCATTAAAGGGATTGGGATAATTCGTTCCCAGAGTAAAACCCTTTGCATAATGAAGCCTGTGATCCGGTTTAACAACACGGGTGACCGAGCTGTCTACATCCATGAAACGGACAGCATCAGCCACGACATAAAATCCGGAGGTAGCGGCATCGGAGATGATTACCTGTTCGGCCGAATCACCGGCAAAGGGATAGGTTCCGATATAATTCCACTGTTCGGCACCCTGTGTTTGATTTACACGAACTGTATCTCTGCCGTCCCTGTGTTTCACAACCACAGGGGTATCAAGGCAGCGGTTACTGGCCGGCACCCACCAGGCATAGACATGGTATTCGGTTTCCCGGGGTAACCGGGGTGAAAACACGGCCTGATCCATGCCTTCGCCTTTGACATTCAGCATGGCCGGACTCACACCCCAGTACCCCGGGTTGGCGGTAGGAAACCAGTCGCTCCCCAGAAATTCACATCTTTCATCCTCCGTATCGAGAATGATGCCGCTGTCGTCATATTCCACAAGTCCCAACGAATCGTAATGGACCACGGCAAAAATGACGGGGACAGACCTGTTTTCCGAGGGAGTGTTGATATTTTTACCGGGAACAGCCATCTGGGTAGATCCTCCACCGTCCAGGTTCATGGCTTCCACACAGCCGAAGGAAATCATAATGTCCGCCAGTTCATTCAGACTTACGCCTGAACTGGCCACCTGACGTCCGTCTGCAGTCACCATGATCACATGCCTGTCCGCCGTATAACCTACAGCAGTCCGTGGATCATTATTCGTCAGCCCGACACCCGATCCCCACATAATTTCTTCATTGTATGTAATATGAACCTGCCCGTCTTTTACCAGGGTCGGTCCGCCACCAATGCCCACCAGCAAGTCCTCCATGGGAATTCCATCCGCAGAAGAAGGTGCCGGTTTGGGCGTGGGATCATTGTATACATAATCCATGGGAGCGTCATACCGGTATGTTTGTTCAGGCTTACTGCCGAAATGATAGATCCAGTCTACCGATAAACCGCCGTTTTCATCCATACTGAACAGGCTCCGCATGAGAGGATAAGAGAGGTTGTTGCGGGTTACGGCACCTATATTCCGCGCTTTGACTTCTCCTGGGTAAATCACGGCCGAATAGGATGTGCTGCCGCCGAAATATCCTCCGTTAATCGCAGCATAGACATTAAAACGTTGTGCCAATGTCCGTACAGGAGCAGTAGATGTGGTAATATAGGGCCTTACAGCCAGATCTTCCCGGTTCAGGTCCACTTCCAGGACCCAGATATTGAGGGCCGGGCTGTTTCGCCGCCCGTAATGGAGTGTGATTCCTTCCGGAAAATTAAAAGCATCGGTAGTATCGGTCCAGCTGATGGCTTCCCCCTGCAACAAGGCAGTCATCATCACCAAAAATACCAATATCAGTCCTGATTTTTTCATGTTACGCTGCTCGCTAAACGTTCCAGAAAAGGATTTTCCTGGTTAGGGTTAAAAAGGGTTTGCAGAGCCATTACCACCGCTCCCCGCAATCCGGCTTCAATTTTCAGCTCTCCAACGGTAATTTTGGACCGGAAAGTGAGGGGAATATTTTTTAAACTCTCTTCCACTTCATGGTGGACCCGTTTCAGCAGATAGGGTGAATTTTCAATTACAAAGCCATTCAGAACGATGACTCCGGGATTCAGGGTTTTCTGAAGATTCAGGCACAGGGATCCCAGCACATAGGCATATTCATCCAAAACGCGGCATACCAGGGGATTTCCTGATTCCGCCATGGCCAGATATTCCGCCAGCCGGGAACGTTTGAAGGGTTCTTTTTTCCCGGGACTGACAGACAATTGAAAGGCACTGAATAAATTCTTCTCTGACAGGATATCCCCATAAATGATATGACCGTTGCAGATGTATTTCAAGGGGCGGTCAACCGAGCGGACATATTCAATATATCCGATTTCTCCGGCAGCACCCTGGACTCCCTTCACCAGGGTTTGATTGTGGATAATCCCAGCGCCGATTCCATCACTGATGGCAATACAGACTAGATCTTTTTCATCTTTGCCTACGCCATATAAGTATTCACCCAGGGCGATGGTATTCACATCATTTTCCAGAATGACGGGGACGTGAAAGGTTTCCTGAAAAACCCCTGAAATGGGTTCATGAGCCCAGTTCTTCAAAGTATCCGCCACCAGGAGATTTCCTTCGAAATAATTGATCTGGCCCGGGGCTCCGATACCAATGGCAATAAGCTTGTCATGGGATATCTTCTTCAGAGCGAGGACATTCTCCATTTCACGGATAATACGCTGAAGAATCGTGGATATGGGCGATCCGGCTTCATACTCAATCACGGAAGTATTCAGCAAATCCCCGTCGATATTGGCCAGAGCGACAATGGTTTCGCTCCGTTTGATCTCAAGTCCGAAAACATATCCCCTGTCCGGATTGAGCCTAATCAATGTCGGCCGCTTCCCTCCTTTTGAGGTGGACTGCCCTTTTCCCGCCTCCAGAAGCATACCGGCGTTATATAAGCGGTTAATAATTTCAGATACGGCTGCTTTGGACATGGAAGCTTCCCGGGAAAGATCCACCCGGGATACCGGACCTTCCTTGTAAATGATATAGAGAAGACGGGTCTCGTTGACCTTCTTCAGATAGGAAGCATCACCTTTCTTAATCAAATGGGCATCCGGAATCATTTTACATAAACCATTTTTGCCGTTTTCAACAATTTGCCATTTTGCACGATACCCGGAATATACATACCGCTGCCCCGGTTTACTGCTGAATGCATCAGCCGGTTTCATCCGTCATTTGTACGTCATTTGTATTCACTTCAATGGCCGGAATCTGTCTGCCTGCTTCCCGGTATGGAATTTCAGCCTTTTCACTGCAGTCTGATACTTTCAAATCCTCCAGACAGATGATTGTTTCAATCAGGTGCCTGTAATACCAGACGACATTCCCATTCAAGTTCTGTTGCCATGTGGATTGTATCATCTTAATTAGTTCGTTTAATTTACTAACTAAATTAAAGCTTCGTTTCCTGAATTTCAAATATTATTTTTCCATAGCTGTTTTTTTGTAAACATCGCCACATCAATCAAGAGGAAAGGATTGATCTAT
>JAGGVO010000013.1 GCA_021157965.1 Candidatus Neomarinimicrobiota bacterium | reverse complement strand
GGATCCACCGATAAATTACAGGCGTTTTAATCGAATAAAGACTGGAAATCTCGTTGACAGTAAATTCCCCCGTTTCATACTCCTTGACGCGCGCTTTCTTAAACTCCTCCGTAAAGGTTCTTCGCGGTCTTAAGTGAATTTTTGCCTTTCCCATAAATGACTTTTTCTCCTTCATTTTGTGTCAACCTATTTCAGGGAAAGACACAATCACCCAATCATCCAATCAATTCAATCCCTCTCTGCCTCTCTGCGATCTCACTGGGATGCCAACCAATCCCTCAATTATCCATTTAATCAATCGACTTTAGACTGTCCACTGCCGACTGATGACTGACGACTGACGACTGCCGACTGACAACTGCCGACTAATGACTGCCGCTTCATTCCCCCGTACTGAAGTCCGGGGCTGTCAATCACCACCCAATCCCATCTACTATTGACTTCCCCATTTGATTCAACCGTTATAAGTCCTAATTTACATCCATGAAAAATCATTGCTTGTTAATCCCCGTTTTTCTCATCATCCTGGCTTCAGGTTTGTCGGCTCAGGTCTATCTTTTTTCCGTCATGGGAAATTATCAGCAATCTTTTGAATTTGAACCGGACCTCCGCCTGACCAACCATCAGGATACGCGTCATCTTCCCGGGATCGGTGTGGTACTGGAAACACAAACCGCCCATCTCACCTGGGGCGGTGGGTTTCGGATTCGGTACAAATGCGTGGGCCGTTACATGGAAGATGTGATGGATGATCAGGACTCCCTCACCGGTCAGCAGGTGGAATTAAAGGATCAAATCACTTTTATCAGTTTATACGGGACGGCGTCAACAGCTCTTGTGAACACTGCTCTGATGCGAGTGGATCTGGGGGTGGATCTGGGACTCATTTCGGCGGACCGGAAATTTGCCCTGGGTGACGGCGCCCTCAATCTGCAGGCGCCGGTGGAATTGCAGACCTGGCTCCGCATCCGTCTTGCTCCCCGGAATGAATTTTCCCCCGTCCTTCGGCTGGGATACCTTCTGGCCACACCCTATACCGAAACCCGCATCACCCAATATTCAGAAAATACGGCTACCACCCGCAGCTATACTGAAAAAACAAACCTGAGTGGTCCCACCGTGGAAGCCGGTTTTGTCTATCGTTTCTGATAATGAAAATTTTGTTGTGTCAACCGCCTGTTGAGGATTTTTATACTACGCCGGACAGACACTATCCTCTGGGATTGTTGAGTCTGGCCGGATATCTCCATGATCTGCCTGTCACCTGCAAGGTGGCCGATTTTCTCCACACAGGCAGCCGCCGGACCATCCCTCTGCCGAAAAATTTCACCCGCATCCGGGATCTTCTGAACCGGGAGGATGCCCCCTTCAAGTCCTTTCGCCAGTATTACCATTTTGGTATGGACTGGGAAAATATTGAAGTCTTTTTCCGGAAGGAATCGCCGGACATTATCGGCGTAAGCTCAAACTTTTACACCTATTCCCATGAAGCCATCAAAACCATTCGCCTTGCCCGTAAAGCCTGTCCGAAAGCTTTCATCATCGCAGGCGGCCAGAACGTGAGGGACGGACTTTTTTCCCTTGGGGAGGACATTCCCGCCGATCTTGCCATCGCCGGCGAGGGCGAGGTCTCTTTTCGGGACACCGTGGGAGCCCTTCTCCACCTCCCGGGGTTTCAACCTCGGGAGGTGGCGGACCCGCACAACTCGGGATTTCAATCCCGGGGACAAGACGCCCCACACCAACCGGGGTTTCAACCCCGGGTGGTAGAAAGCCCTTTCACACCTGTGGAGCACATCCATGTGGCTCATGAATTGATTAACGCGGCAGATTACACTGTAGGCGGATACCCCATGGCTATGGTGCAAACCAGCCGGGGCTGCCCCTATCATTGCGGTTTTTGTACCATCGAGCGGACCTTCGGACGGAAAATTCGCTACCGGCCCGTGGAAGCCGTGTTGGAAGAGATTGATCAACTGGTCCGCCGGGGTGTGAAAGTTCTGGATTTTGAGGACGACAATCTTACAGTGAACCGCAACTTTGCCGTGTCCCTTTTTGAGGGAATTCGGAGGCGCTATGGAGATAGTTTACGCCTGTATGCCATGAACGGACTCAGTTCCTGGACACTGGACCGGGAATTGCTGACCCTTATGCGGCAGGCAGGCTTTGTCATGTTGAATCTTTCCGTGGGGACCCTCTCAGCGGTATCGTTGAGGGAATCCGGCCGGGTGGACAGCCGGGAGGATTTTGCCCGTGCGGCACATATTGCCCACAAACTGGGCATGAAGGTCATGGGGTATTTCATTGCCGGTCTTCCGGGAGAAGGCTATGCCGAAGGACTTGAAACCCTGCGTTTTCTCCGGAGTCTGCCCGTTGTGCCGGGCATTTCTCCCTTTTACTACATTCCCGGACAGACACTCCGGATTCCACGTATTCCTGCGGATCCCCGGGATGCACGGCTGACACGATTCTACCCATCCCATGAGGGCATCACAGAAGAAGAACTCGTGGTGTTATTTGAACAAACAAGACTTGCAGCCGCTTCAAGGCTGGAAGCTGGAACTTAGCGCCGCTTCGCTCCTGGTGTGTTTATGTGCATCAGCGTTGGGACTTTCAAACTGTCGACTGCCAACTGTCGACTGCCGACTGCCAACTGTCGACTGACAACTGCCAACTGTCGACTGTCGACTGCCGACTGACAACTACCGCCCCAATGTGATTTTTATCACATCGTACAAAAATTCAATTTCTGAACGGCATAATAATGTATATATTCTATCACTTTATACCCGTCACTCCATGGGAGTGATTGAGGCGGAGCCATGCCCGGCCACGCCAATATCAAGAGCGCTGCACTTCTCAGCACTCTGCGGGTAAAAAACTCCGAACATAACTCATAATTAATAATTAATTTATTTTTATGTCAAAAATTAATTCAGCAGTCCTTTGGTTTACCGGTCTTTCCGGAAGCGGAAAAAGCACGATTGCAGAAAAGCTTGTCCCGGCGTTGAAGGCGGCCGGACTCGATGTGGAACATCTGGACGGGGATTCGGTCCGGGAGATTTTTCCTCAGACCGGTTTTACAAAAGAAGAAAGAGATCTCCATATCAAACGGATGGGTTTTATGGCATCTCTCCTGGAAAAACATGGCGTGACAGTCGTATGCACCTTTGTCAGCCCCTACAGGGATACGCGAAATCTCGTCCGCAAGATGTGCCGGAATTTTATTGAAATCTATATCTCAACACCTCTTGAAGAATGCGCCCGCCGCGATGTCAAAGGATTGTACGCCAAAGCAAAAGCCGGACACATTTCCCATTTCACCGGACTCGATGATCCCTACGAACCCCCGGAAAATCCTGAAATCAGCATCGATACGACACATTTGTCTGTTGAAGAAGCTGTGAAAAGAATTCTTTGTGAATTAGGAACTGAGGATTAGGGACTTGTTGTTGGGAGAACAGGTTAAGGTTAAGGTTAAGGTTGAGGTTGAGGTTGAGGTTGAGGTTAAGGTTGAGGTTAAGGTTAAGGTTGAGAATGTGTTTTGATTCACTTGGAAATGGAGAATGGTTAAGTTAGAAATAAGGATAAGTGAAGGAGACCAAGATGAATCAAAGGAAACATTATTCAGCAACCCAGAAAGTATAGATTCTGCGAGAGCATTTGGAGAACCGGGTATCGATCAGTAATCTGGCCCGTCGGTACGGTGTCCATCCCAATTTACTCCATAAATGGAAGAAGCAGTTATTTGAGGGGGCAGTCGAACGTTTTGGAACGAAGCATCAGAAGCAAACCCAGGGGCAGACTGTTCGTGTGAGTCAGCTTGAAGAAAAGCTGAAAGAGAAAGACAGTCTGATTGCAGAGATCATGGCAGATAACATCCGTTTAAAAAAAAAGTACAATGGGGAGATTTGAGAGGGAGATGGGTTGAACCGGATATACGGGATTCTGTTGTGAAATACGTAAAAAACATGGAAACAAAGAGTGGATTGCCTCAGGTTTGGTTTATCACAAAGCTTGGAATAAGCTCCAGTAAATATTACGACTGGACCAGGCGATATGGACTGGAGAATCAGCATAATGGCCATATTCCCCGTGATTTTTGGGTTTTGGACTGGGAAAAACAAGCGATCGTCAATTATTGCAAAGATCGGATCGAAGAAGGCTATCGCCGGTTGACCTGCAAAATGATCGACGAAGATATTGCCGCTGCCAGTCCATCTACCGTGTATCATATGAAGTCTTTGAGGGTAAAATGAATCAGCGCCTGAATGAAAGACAATGTAAACTCGATCAGGCCGCTCGAAAAAGAAGGAATTCATCCTTAAATGAATCTAAGAAAAATTC
>JAGGVO010000012.1 GCA_021157965.1 Candidatus Neomarinimicrobiota bacterium | reverse complement strand
GGGTGGGCACGGAGAACCTCACTTCGTTCCAAAAGCATCGCCTGATTATAAAGCATCTCCAGGCTTTCCCGAAACTTTTCCGGCCCGTATTCAATTAAGAGTTTCATTACATCCTCAATCATCGTACTTTTTCCAGGCTCATTGTTTTTCCTTTCATTTGTTCTTTACCTGAATTTGAAAAACTTTGAGCCTTTTTACAGAAAGAAAATTACACTACCCTGTCGACTGTTGACTGACAACTGTCGTCCCAATCTTCCATCCTTCCATCCTTCCATTCTTCTCCCTATTTTCCTACATTCCATCCTGTTTCAAATGAATGGAGGTTCATGGTTCATCTTTCGCAAATCAAGCTCCAATTCGGTCACCAGTTGCTGTTTGACGAAGCGTCGTGGAGTATTTATGCCGGTCAGCGCATAGGGCTTGTAGGTCCCAACGGATCTGGTAAATCCACTATCCTGCGCGTGTTATGCGGAGAGGTGATTCCCGATGAGGGACAGGTGATCATTCCCCAGGGTGTGACAACGGGTTATCTTCCTCAACAGATGGATGATTTTAATACTGATCAGACACTGATGGATGAAGTGATGAGCGTATTCAATCATCTGATTAAGGCTGAAAAAGAGATGCGCAAGCTGGAACATGAAATTTCTGAACGTCATACGCCGGAACTTATGAAACGTTATGATCGCCTTCAGGAGCTTTTTATACGGGAAGACGGGTACACCATGGAAGCCCGGGTCCGTGCTGTTTTATCCGGACTGGGTTTCAAAGATGAACATTTTTCCCGGTCTGTCCGGAGTTTTTCGGGAGGATGGAGGATGCGGATCGCCCTGGCAAAACTTTTGCTGATTCATCCTACTCTGCTTTTGTTGGATGAACCGACAAATCATCTGGATATGGAGACATTAATTTGGCTTGAAAAGTTCATTGTCGATTACAACGGAACATTGGTGATTGTATCTCATGACCGCTATTTTCTGGACAGGATAACCGATCACATTGCAGAAATTTACGACGGTAAAGTCAGAGTGTACCCCGGTAATTATTCCGATTATGAAGAGGCCCGCGCCCGGCGACTGATGCAGCAGGAAGCGAAACAGAAAAATCAGGAAAGGCGGATTGATCAGGTTGAGCGTTTTATTGAGCGTTTCCGTTATAAAGCCAGCAAGGCGAAACAGGTACAAAGCCGGATCAAATATCTGAAAAAGATCCAGCGGACCGAAGTGGAAAAACTGGAAAAATCCATCGGTTTTCAATTTCCCGTCCCGCCCCGGAGTGGAGATCCGGTGGTTGCTTTTGAACATGTGATGTTTGATTATGGCAAGGGACCGGTTTTCACGGATGCCACCTTTCAAATCCGGCGGGGTGAAAAAGTGGCGCTGTTGGGTCCCAATGGCGTGGGAAAATCCACCCTGATGAAAATAATCAATCATGAATTTGAACCGGTTGCCGGGAAAGCCCGCTGGGGATATAATCTGGAAATAGCTTATTTTGCCCAGCACCAACTGGATCAGCTGAATCCCGAATTGAATGTATTGGATGAAGTCTGGAGTCAGTCACCCGGGATTACCCAGAGTGCCGTACGCAGTCTGTTGGGACAGTTTCTTTTCAGCGGCGACGATGTCTTTAAACCGGTATCGGTTCTCAGTGGCGGGGAAAAAAGCCGGGTGGTGCTTCTGAAAATGATGTTGAAAAATGCCAATTTTCTCATCCTGGATGAACCGACCAACCATTTGGACATGCAGAGCAAGGAGGTTTTGGCCCGGGCGCTGGATGAATTTCCCGGAAGTGTACTGATTGTGAGTCATGACCGGTTTTTTCTGGATATGTTGGTAACCAAGGTATTGTGGTTTCAGGAGGGACATGTAAAAGAATATCCCGGGAATTACTCGGAGTTTCAACAATGGTATGACAGGAAATTTAATTCAGGTGTACAGGATACGAAAACCACTGATTCCGAACAGGAAAAAATAAACAGTAAAACCCGGCGGCGTCTGGAAGCGGAAGCGCGGCAGAAAAAATCCCGGGAGAAAAAAAAGTACCGGGAAAAACTGGATAAAACTGAACAACAAATAGATGCCCTTCAGAAAGAGAAGTCAGACATAGAGCACCAAATGAACGGAACCGGTTTTTCCAAACTGACTCCGGATGAAATGGCAGCGGTTACACGGCGGTATCAGGAAATTGTAAAGGTACTCGATGAACTTGAATATGAATGGTTGATTCTGACTGAAATTCTTGAAGAATAATTTTATGCAATAGATGTATATATAAATTATACCAGTACAATTTCCGAACGGAGTTCCCCCATGAAAAATTACTTATCTGCTGACAGGCGAACCATCCTGGTTACCGGTGCTACCTCCGGGATCGGACTGGCAACAGCAAAGGCTTTGGCTGGAATGGGTACTTTTGTCATCGGGAGCGGCCGATCGGCGGAACGGTGCCGGAAGGCAGAGGAATCGATCCGCAGGGACTATCCGGACAGCCGTGTTGAGTATTTTACGGCTGATCTTTCTTCACAGACTCAAATCCGAAATCTGGCCCGGGAAATACGATCCTGCCTGCAAAAAAATCATGATGAACCGGTCCTGGATACCCTGATCAATAATGCCGGTGTTTATTACAGCCGTTATACAGAGACGGAAGACGGGATAGAGACAACATTTGCAATCAATCATCTGGCTCCTTTTCTTTTGACTCATGAACTTTTTCCCCTGCTGGCTGCTTCCGCAGACGGACGTGTAGTAACGGTTGGATCAGGATCCCATTTTTACGCAACCATGAAATGGAAGGATTTGCAGCTTCGGCGTTTCTATTTCGGCTTGAATGCCTATAAACAGTCCAAACTGGGAAATATTCTTTTTACGGCAGAATTCAACCGGCGCTTTCAACAGAAAACCGGTGTCCGGGCGTTTGTCGCCGATCCGGGACTGGTCCAAACACCAATCGCTATGAAACAGTCGGGGTTTTTTGTGAAATGGTTCTGGAAACACCATGTCAAAAAAGGTGTTTTACCCGAAGAAGGGGCTAAGACCAGTGTCTTTCTGGCTACTGCTTCTAAGGCGTTGAAACAGGATGCCATTTATTGGAAGCATGAAAAACCGCTGGCTCCAAACTCCCGGGGGCTGGATGAATCAGATGCCTTAAGGCTTTGGGATATATCCTGCCGCCTGTGTCAGATAGAATCATGGGATTAAGACCACTGTCCAAATAATTGATACAAATTATATTTAGTGTGAATTTATAGGAATCATTTAAGAAGCTTCCTTATATTTGTTTAAGTGTGATTTTTATGCTGTCATCAGAGATTTTCTTCTTTGAACCGCAAAGCTGGGAAGGAATATCCATGAAATCCCGTATTTATGCATTGTGTTTGCGAATAGCCCATTACTTGCACGGGCCGCTTCTGATAACCCTTACGTATTTTATTTTTGGTTTTACCTGAATTCTTTTTTCCGACAGGATTTTATTGAAACTGAGTCCTGACATTGAGGTTTACATCAAATTCCAGACTTATAAAGGATGGTTTTATATTGTCATTACGGCGATGCTTGTTTATGCCTTGTCTAAAGTGTATGCAAACCATAAGGATAAGGCTCTTACCCTCTCAAGGGAAAAAGAACGGATTGTTTCCAATAACCTGAAGGAAAGAGAAATTCTTATCAAAGAAATCCAGCACCGGGTAAAAAATAATCTGCAGATCATAATCAGCCTGATCAGACTGAAAAGGAGATATCTATCCGATGCTCATGACAGTGAAATCCTGAAGGAAATAATCGACAAGATACATGCCATCGCTTTGGTTCACGAAATACTTGATCAGGAAGATCTTTTATCAGAAGTCAATTTCAAATTATTTATATTAAAATTAATTAAGTATTTGGGGGTTTCCCTTGAATCGCGAAACAGGGTGAAAATACTCCTTGATTTAGATACTATTATTTTACCGTTGGATATGGCAGTCCCTTGTGGAATTTTGATAAATGAAATCATCACAAATATCCTTAAATATGCTTTTCCGAATAAGATGGAGGGAGAGATTTCCCTTAAGCTGAAACAAAAGGATGAAAAAATAACACTTCTTCAAATAAAGGATAACGGTATAGGAATTGATCCTTCTGCTCCGGTTGAAAAAGATCACGCCTTGGGTATGCGATTAATTCATGCCTTATCTGATCAGTTAAATGCCGGCATAAAGATTATTTCGGAAAAAACGGGTACAACATATACCCTGACATTGAATCTCTCAACCCTAAACGTTTAAACGTTTAAATCTTTTTCTCTCTTGTTCTAAAAATTCAATAATACGGGGATTTTTAAAGTCCGGATAGGTCCATGGCAAAGGATGATAGTGTTTGTCCTGATAGATGAGGGTGAGTTCGGACCAGATGCCTTGTCCCAGATAGAGCCTGTGGGCATACCCTTTGGTCGTGAGCAGGCTGAAGTTGAAATGTGTGAGAAAACCGGGATCAATATTGAATGTCCGCTTGCCGTCAACCCGGTAATCATCTTCTATCAGATTGGATTTTAGTTTAAATCCGGCGGCATTTTCCAGAGAAACGGGTTTCAGGCAAACGGCATATATTTTATCCAGGTCTTTACCCATTTCTTCCTCGTAATAGCTGGTAATGTTACTGAATGGCAAAGGGCCCACCAGATTCCAATCCGATTTAATCAGTTTATCAAGGATAAGCTTCCACGATTGGATATATTTTTGCTCCGGTGGGTAGGTAATCGCCGTAAAGAGCAGAGCAGACGGCGGTTTGGATAAGTGTTTCATCATTTTATTCCTTCAGTCGGGCGTTTTGTTCTTTAACCCGGAGTCTGAGAGATTCCCAGTCCTGAGTATTTTCCATATAATACCAATATACAGTATTGTTTTGTAAAAGAGGGTCATCTGTATCACAAAGACCCGATTTTGCCCAAAGTTGCGTGCCGGGCACCGGGGAAAAGGCGGAAAGACTCACACGGCTTCCGGCATCCAGGGCAACTTGTGCTGTTTCTTCAACTTCTTTGGGCGTTTGATCCGGAAGTCCCATCATAATATATGTAATGATATCCCCTTGGCCATACCCCGCTTTCTGTAAATGCCGTACGGCTTTCAAATAGGTTTTGCGGTTTACCTTATGACTGATCAGATCCTGGTAAGCGGGTGAAACAGTTTCCAGACTCAAACGGGGTTCGTAAAAATTTACGGCAGCCATAAGTTCAGCCAGCTCTTCATCGATAAAACGGGCAAAGAGTCCGTTCGGACTGTGAAATGTTAAACTGTCCCGGCGTTGAAGGATATTTTTCAGCAGAGGTTTAATATGGGTTTCCCGGTTGACAAACAGAGCATCATCGTAAAATACGAAGTCTGTGAGTCCTCGTTTATCATGAGCAAAAGCCACATCCTCAAGAATTGATTCAACCGGAAATTGTGAAAAAACCGGGTTCAGGACGGGGCCGGCACAGAAAGCACAATGGTATGGACATCCCCAAGAGGTGAAAAGCGGGTAGTGTCTGAGTACTGGAAAATGATCCCAGACTTTTCTCAGATGATAGGGGAGTAATCGGGGTATGGAAAGATCAAACCGTTTTTTCAACCATTGTTGAAGTTTGGTAAAATCATTTCCCCGGACCAGGAAATCCGGCTGAATAACTCTTTGGGCATGGTTTGGCAGGAGTGTGGCATAAATGCCTCCCAGAACGACAGGAATAGCGGGGAAACATTGTCTTACCACTTTTACTGTTTCCAGGACTCCAGAATACCAATAGGTCATGTGGGTAGTGATAAAAACGGCATCTGGTTTGGGGCTCAGGGATTGGAAAAGAGTTTCCGCTTTTTTTCGTGGTACACCATACCGGCTGAAATAACGGGGGATATTTTCCAAGACAGCAGGTTTTTTAATAATCTCCCGGTGAAAATGACCCGTCCCGGCATCGGTGTCCCGGTCATGAGGGCACATTTCAGACCATAATGGATTGAAACGGTCAAGCAAATCGATGACAGTGATATCAGCAGGTCCTTTTGCCAAAGATTCTGCCAGCGATAGCAATCCCAATGGCCTGTAGAAAAGGTCATATGCCGCAAAATCGTGTATCCACGGATTGACACAGAGAAAATGGGGTAATCGGCTCATGGGAAAATGTTAAGAAACACAAGGACAAAGTGCATTGAAAAATGTATCTTTCAGGAAAGTTTTCCTGAAAATACATATTAACTCATGTTTTGAAGGAAGTGTTTCATGGTACACACATTTCAACTATCCACAAGCCGTTCCCTTTGTTTCACGGATATTACCTCTAAAGTACGCCACATTGTCCGTGAGTCCGGCTGCCGGAACGGGATTGCTGTGGTTTTTACTCCCCACACCACAGCAGGGATTACCATTAATGAAAATGCCGATCCCCATGTCCTTGATGATCTGATCTGGAAGTTCAGGGATCTGGTTCCGCCGGATGAGATTGAATACCTCCATGCTGAGGGGAACAGCCATAGTCATGTTTTATCCACTTTAACAGGGGTATCAGAATCACTTATCATCCATGAAGGGAAACTGCTGCTTGGTGTGTGGCAGGGACTTTATTTTTGTGAATTTGACGGGCCGCGCAAACGAACGGTCCACATCAAAATCATTCCGGACCGGGAATAACGCATGAAAACCTCCTTTCCTCAGTTTCCGCGGATCATCCGGTCTGCCGGACCGCCCTTTGAGACGGGTGTTCAAACCGGTCGGCAGTTGGGGCCGGATTTAGCTGCGTATATTAATCAGTATCTGTCGGCCGGTCCCTTTCTTTGCCCCCACTTTGACCGTCAACGTCATCAGGAAGAATCCCTGGCCATTTTTACATCTTATCCCGAACGCTTCCGGCAGGAGTTGGAAGGACTTGCCCGGGGTGCCGGCATCTCCCTGAAAAAGGTGGCGGAATGGGTCTCCGCTGAAGCCTGTATGTCTGCCCGTTGCAGCGGTTTCCTGTTAAAAACAGGTGGAAAAACATGGATCGGGAGGAACAATGATTTGTGGAGTCCCCATCTTTGGGGATATGTTCTGAAACGGGAAGTGACTGACCGGATTCCAATAACGACATTTGGTCTGGCAGGGGATGTCTTTTCGGCCACGGGATATAATCAGGCCGGCATATGGCTTCATTATAATTATTTGAAGGCGCCGGACCAGGATGATAATTCCGCATTGACTCAGCCTTGTTACCTTCAGCTTGTGGAAATGTTGGAGACCTGTGATAGCCATGAGGACGTTTCATGTTTTCTTGAGAGTCATCACCGTCCGGATGGCATGATGCTTTTTATATCGGATGCCGGTAGACAGAAACATGGAATTTTTGAATGCACCTGTCATGATGTGGTTTATCGACCGTTGCAAGGAGAGAGAGAATACTGTTTTCTGGTGGGGACCAATCATTATACACAAACTCCTTATGAGAACTGTGCCGATCCTGACCGTGCCGATTCCCTTTTTCGCTACCGGCGTCTTGAAACTCTGCTCAACGCTTTTTGTACGGGTGAACAAATCGCCTGTTTTGAAACTCTGAAAGCCGTCCTTGCCGACAGAGGTGTTGAAAAATGCCAATCGGATTACGGTACCGTCTATTCCAATCTTTACTGTCCTGACAACGGTAAACTCTGGTATACCTTTGGTGGATATCCGGCGGCGTCTTGTGGGAGATGGGAAACTCTCTCTTAAAATACCAGTGTTTTATCCAGGCTCCTGTATTGAATTGCTTCGCTCACGTGTTCTGGCAGGATGGTTTCGGATTCGGCAAGATCGGCAATGGTTAACGCCACTTTCTGAATCCGGCTGAAAGCTCTGGCGCTGAGTCCCAACTGAAGACTGGCCTGTTCCAGAAGCAGATTGCAGGTTTCATCCAGAGGAGCAAATTCCCGGATCATCCGTGTTGTCATGTGAGCATTGCAGTGACAATCCCTATATTTTTCAAACCGTTTTGTCTGACGATGACGTGCTTTTTGTACCCGTTTCCGGATGATTTCCGAACTTTCCCCGTTTTGCTTATTCTGGAGTTCTTTGAAAGAAACAGCGGGAACATCTACATGGATATCTATCCGGTCCATAAGGGGTCCCGATATCCGTCCAAGATAATTTTGAATTTGTCCTTCACTGCAGGTGCACGTGTGTCCCGGATCGGTGTGATATCCGCAGGGACAGGGATTCATAGCGGCAACCAGCATGAATTTTGCGGGATATGTGAGACTCGTGAGGGCCCGACTGATGGTTACTTCTCCATCCTCAAGGGGTTGACGCATCACTTCCAGAACATTCTTTTTGAATTCCGGAAATTCATCTAAAAACAAGACACCATTGTGGGCAAGACTCACTTCCCCGGGTTTCGGATAGCGGCCTCCGCCGACAAGGGCGGAGTCGGAAATGGTATGGTGAGGTGAACGGAAAGGACGGGTCGCCAGCAGACCGCAATGTCCCGGCAGAAGCCCGGCAATGGAATGAATCTTCGTGGTTTCAAGGGCTTCATCAAGAGTCGGATCCGGTAAAATGGATGGAAAGCGTTTAGCCAGCATGGATTTTCCTGATCCCGGCGGACCGATCATAATAACATTGTGACCACCGGCAGCAGCTATCTCCAAAGCCCGCTTTACATGTTCCTGTCCCTTAACTTCAGAAAAATCAAAAGGATAATGTCGATTCTTTTGAAACAGGGATTCTACATTAACAGTTACCGGGGATAAGTCCGTCTCACCATTTAGTACGTCAATGGCTTCTCTGAGTGTGTGGATTCCCCAGACTCTGGCTGTCCCGGGAATGGCTGCTTCTATGGCGTTTTCTTTTGGGACGATGATATCCGATTTATGGAAGTCCGGCATACCCATGGCGATCGGCAAAGCCCCTCTGATACTCCGTACATGCCCATCCAGAGCCAGTTCACCCAGAATAATGAAATCTTTAAGCCGTTCAGAACGAATTACCCTGTCACAGGCTAAAATTCCTGTAGCCAAAGGCAAATCAAATGAACTCCCCTCTTTTCTTAAATCGGCAGGTGCAAGATTTTGTGTGATCTTCCCCCCCGGGAAAGCATATCCTGAAGATTTGACAGCAGAAACAATCCGTGAAAAACTCTCTTTTACCGCCCCTTCCGCCAGACCCACCATGATATGCCGGGGAGTACTGGGAATATGGTGAGTCTCAATGGTGATTTCAAATGCGTGGACACCTTCCAATCCTGCCGAGTAGACTTTTGATAACATAAAACACTCCATTTTTTCCAGAAAAATTAATACGACTCAAGAATAAATCAAAAATAATATTACTTTTACTATATTCTAAGAATGTAATATCCATAATACTGCTTTTATTTTTGAAGGCGAGTGGTTAGATTTTCGCCGGTTAAAGGAGAAAGTATGGAAGAATACAGATTAATACTGGTTGCAGGCGCCCGTCCGAATTTCATGAAAATAGCGCCTTTGATGCATGCGCTGCGGAATCATCAAAAGATTAAACCGTATCTCGTGCATACAGGGCAGCATTACGATGAAAAAATGTCTGATCTTTTTTTTCGGCAATTGGATATTCCGGAACCGGATATCAATCTTGAGGTAGGCTCGGCGTCTCATGCCGTTCAGACAGCCTTGATTATGGAACGGTTTGAAAAGGTGTGTTTGGATGTAAAACCCCACATGGTGATGGTTGTCGGAGATGTCAACAGTACGGTGGCGTGTACACTGGTGGCGGCTAAACTTCACATACCCACTGCACATTATGAAGCAGGTTTAAGAAGTCGGGACCGTTCCATGCCGGAAGAGATCAACCGTCTGGTTACCGATGCCATATCCGATTATTTTTTCACTACCTCCGTAGATGCCGATGAGAACCTCATCAATGAAGGGATTTCCCAACAGAAAATATATATGGTGGGAAATCTGATGATTGATTCCCTTTATGAGCATCTAAAAAAGGCTGAATCCATGAACCATGCCATACAAACTCTGGATGGAAAAAAGACTGTCCGGTTGGGCAAAACCATTCCGGACGGGGGATACGGTATCATGACATTCCACCGGCCTTCCAATGTAGATGAACCCGAAACCCTGGCAAAACTTGTCAACGGCTGGGGAATTATTTCGCGGGAAGTTCCCCTTCTTTTCCCCATTCATCCCCGGACCGTTAAAAACTTAAAAAAATTCGGTCTTTATGATATTTTGGCATCCTATAATTCCATTTATTTAACTGAACCTGTTGGTTATCTTGAATTTATTTATTTTATCCGTCATTCGGCTTTTGCCCTGACGGATTCCGGTGGTATTCAGGAAGAAACGACAGCTCTGAACATTCCCTGTTTGACCATCCGTCCTTCAACAGAAAGACCGGTAACCATCTGGGAAGGCTCGAATAAACTGATTACAGTGGATGATATTGAAAAAGAGGTTCGCCTTATATTAAAAGGAAAAGGAAAATCCGGTAACACCCCAAAATTCTGGGACGGTCAGACTGCCGGACGGATTGTGGAAATTTTAGAAGGAATTTTTAACGCTTAGTTAGCAACAGGATTGTTTCCCTGTTCTTTGAACCTAAATCTCCCAATCCCCCGGAATAAAGTCCGGGACCGCCCATCCGTCCTTCCAATTTTCCATTTGTAACCAAAGCTCAGCTCCTGTATCAGACAGTAAAAAAAATTGGAGGACACGTGACAAAACATTTGACAAAACAGGATTTTCTGGAAAAAGTATTCAACTACGAAACCAACCCCGAATGGAAGTATGAAGGGGATGTACCGGCTGTGATTGATTTTTATGCAGACTGGTGTCAGCCCTGTAAAATGGTAGCACCCATTCTGGAGGAGTTGAGCAATGAATATGGTGATAAACTGCATATTTACAAAGTGAATACAGAACAGGAACAGGAATTGGCAGCGGTCTTTGGCATCCGGAGCATACCATCCATGCTATTCATTCCGAAGGATGCACAGCCACAAATGGCCGTTGGTGCTTTACCCAGAGAATCCCTGGTTAAAGCTATTGATGAAGTACTGGGAGTAAAACTTCCCGAATAAATTTTTCATCAAAAAATGATTAAGGGCAGGTTTTCTAAGGAAAACCTGTTTTTAATTTTATCCTAATTTTCCGGTCAGATCGTATTCAGAGGCATCCGTAATCGTGACATCATAGAAGCATCCCTCAGTCAACGGGGAATCAATGATGACCTGATTGTCAATATCCGGAGAATCTCCCGCTGTGCGTCCAAACGAGATATGATTCGCTTGATCCACGGTATCTATCAGCACCTTTTGAGTCGTTCCGATTTTTTCCCGGTTTTTCATCAGGGAAATTTCCTGTTGCAGTGAGAGAAGGGCGTCAAATCGGGTGGATTTTACATAGTCCGGGATGTCATCGGGGATATGAGCCGCCGGTGTGTAATCCTCCCGGCTGTATTTGAATACACCAAGCCTGTCAAAGCGGAATGAGCGGATAAAATCCAGCATTTCTTCAAATTCTGCTTTAGTTTCTGTTGGATATCCTGTGATCAGGGTGGTGCGCATGGTGACATTGGGGATGGTATTCCGCGCTTTTTCCAACACTTTCCGGATACCTTCACCACTTTGTCCCCGCTGCATCAGTTTCAGTATTCGTGAATTGATATGCTGGATTGGAAGGTCCAGGTAGGGTACGATCCGCTCTGAGCGGGCCATCAGTTCAAAGAGCCCCGACGGGATATGTGCAGGATGTCCGTAATGCAGGCGTATCCATGGTACATCCAGTGTATCCATCTCTTTCAGCAGATCCGTCAGCGTCACACGGGGGGTTAAATCTTTTCCATACATGGTGGAATCCTGGGCAATGAGAATGATCTCTTTCACTCCCATTTGAATGAGGTGATGGGATTCCCGGAGGATTGTGTCCACCGTTCGGCTTTTTTGTGGACCGCGGATAACGGGTATGGAACAGAATGAACAGCGGTTATTACATCCTTCAGAGATTTTCAGGTAGGCATAATGGCGGGGTGTCATGAGGGAACGAACGGCAACCGGATCATAGGTGTACGAAGGGTCTCCCGAAAGGTAACGGATAACTTCCTGCATTTTATCCACACAAAAGAAGGCATCGACTTCCGGAATGGCTTCCCGAAGCTCCCGTTCATAAATCTGTGGAAGACATCCGATGAGAATCAGTTTTTGGAGTTTCCCCGTTTTTTTTAATTCTGCGGCAGCAAGGGTGACATCGATGTTTTCTTCCCGTGCTTCTTCGATGAAGCCACAGGTATTGATAATGATGGTATCTGCTTCAAGAGGATCCGGTGTGAGTTCCAGACCGGCCTTTTCCAGACCGCCTTTCAACACTTCGCTGTCTACCAGATTTTTTGAACACCCCATGGTAATAAGATAGATTCGCATGTGAAACCTTTCTCAAAATATTCAATGCCACCGGCCAACTACCGGTCTTGTCTTGATGTATTATGGCGGAAATTGCTCAATTCCTGTTCCCAAAAAGGGAATCGACATAAAGATCTGTATCAAAAGGAAGGAGATCGTCGATTTTTTCACCCAATCCCACAAATTTTACGGGTACTCCCATTTCTTCATGAATCGCGGCAAGCACACCACCCTTGGCCGTCCCGTCCAGTTTTGTTACCACAAGGCCGGATATGGGAAGGATCTTGCCAAATTCACGAGCCTGGATGAGTCCGTTCTGTCCTACGGTGCCATCCAGTACTAAAAGGTTTTCATGAGGTGCATCGGGTATCAGTTTTTGAATTACCCGGATGATTTTGCTCAGCTCTTCCATAAGATGGGCTTTATTATGAAGTCTGCCGGCTGTATCGATAAGAACCAGATCATTTTGATTATGGAGCCCCTTTTTGATGCCGTCATATATAATACCGGACGGATTTTTCGCACCGGGGTTTTTTATGAATTCTGCTCCGGCCCGTTGAGCCCAGGTTTCCAATTGTTCGGCTGCTGCAGCCCTGTACGTATCACCGGCAATAATCAGGGATTTTTTCCCCTGTTGGGCAAAGTAGTAAGCCAGTTTACCCAGGGTGGTTGTTTTACCGGATCCGTTGACACCGGCAACCAGAAGAACAAAAGGATGGTGGCTGTCTACCGGAATTTCTGCATTGTTTCCGGCAAATCGATTCCTGAAGGCTTCCCGGATAATATCCCTGATATGTTCGTAATTCGTGACGGGTGATTTTCGTGAACTCTCTTCTATCTTTTGTAACAGGGATTCCGTGACCCGGGGGCCAAAATCGGATTGATACAGGAAAGCCTCAATCTCGTCCATAAACGCGGTATCAATTTTAATATCCTTCCCAACCAGAGAAAAAAGACCTTCTCTGAACCGGTTTCTGGAACGTTTTAATCCGGTGTCAAATTTATCTTCTTTCGGCCGGAGTAACCCGGCTCCGTCCTTACTTGCTACGGGAGCTTTTTTTTTGAAAAATATCATACTTGTCCTGTTTTTATGAAGCGTTCCCCGGATGATCAGGGGTGGATTTTATCAGTTTGACCAATTCGTAAACATAGACAACCCAGCTGTAAAGCATCAGACCAGTGGCAATGTGAAGCATGGCCTGTGCCCATTCCCTCCTTGCAGGCAGGATCCACAGGAAAAGACTGAGTGCGGCAACGGTTATAAAAATTTTTCCGGGTATATTGGCACCGGTTATGACATTTTTAGCATTGTGGAGATGCATGGCCAAAAGGGCGATGGTAAAGTCACGGATTGCCAGGGTATATAAAAACCACAGGGGGAAATCCAGTTTATCCACCATCATTAACAATACGGTAAATCCCACGATTTTATCGGCAAGGGGATCCAAAACTTTTCCGTAATCCGAAACATCGTTGTTTCTTCGGGCAGCATATCCATCCATCCAGTCAGAAATAACTGCCAGAGAGAGCCAGATAATCGCACCCCGGGTATTTCCACTGCTCAGGGCATGGGCAATGGGGAGGGACATAAACGCCCGGCTCAGGCTGATGATGTTGGCCAGTGTGAAAAAGTAGTGGGGCTTTACCTTATCGGTCCCGAGTTTTTTCCTGATAGTTTCTTTTTTTACTTTCAGAGTGTCTGCCATAAAATCTCCTTGATGAAGACAAAAAGTAGCAATTACAAGGTATATTCACAACGGTTTTAGATTTCTGGTTTTCAGGAAAAGTCGGCTCATTCGCTATACATAAGGCCTGAGCATCTCCTGAATTTCCCGGGTCCGGATCATATCCCGAAGGGATCCATGGCTGTGTATATGAAGGTCTTTAAAATATATCACAGAGTCACAAGTTGCCAGGATATCCGTTATCCGGTGGGAAATGATGAAAATCCGGGAACGTGCAGCCTGTTGACGGATGATGGAATAGAATTGTTGCCTGTATTTCTGGTTTAAAGCGGTTGTAGGCTCATCATACACAGCTGTTTCAGCTGTTGTGGCGGCCGTGAGGGCAATGGCCAGTCGTTGTCTTTCCCCCTCTGAAAAATCTGTAAGATAATCCTCCCGCCTTAAATCGCCGGGGAATTCGAACAGATTCAGATAATGATTAAAAGCCGATTCCTGAAAATGACGGCCGACTTCGAATCGGGTATCCTTGTACATATCGATAATGGATTGTACGGTATTTCCGGTGAATAATCGGGTAAGATCCTGTGAAAGGTAAGCGGAAAAACCATAGGTGCTGAAAATGTTCAACCCTTTGAAACGATAATCCACAAGGAGTTTCACACAGGTGGATTTACCACTTCCCATGGGTCCGCAGAGTCCGGTTACACGATATGGACTGAGGTCCACTGTTTTTTCATTGATCAGGATTTTCCCTTCACAAATCGTATATTTAAAGGGCTGGATAATCATGCTTTATGGGCTTTTATATAAGTGGCGATTTCTTCTGCGGCAAGGCCTGATGCACTGTTTTTCTCCCTGGCAAAACGGGGATAATCGTCTGCCGGAATAGAATGAATGAGCCGGTGTCCTTGAAAATGATAAATCTGATCTGCAAAACGGTATTCATCCGGAAATTGTGATGCGATCAGGCAGGAGGCGTTCTGCTTGTGTTTTCGTATCCACCGGTACATTTTCTCTACAGCAGGGTAATCCAGATGGCTTGTTGGCTCATCCAAAAGAATAAGATCCGCTGGAATCAGAAGGGTCGCGGCAAGCATAACACTCTGCAATTCACCAAAGGACAAGTCATATAATTTAATTTTCATCAGAGATTCCAAATTAAAATACGCGGCAATTTCCCTGCTTTTTTGTTCAATTGCGTCATCAGGGAATCCGTGCTGTATCAGGGGGAATTTCAATTCCGATTCTACAGTGGATGTAATCATTTGGTGCATGGGATTTTGCAGCAGGAGGGAAGTGCGGACAGCGGGGATAGTTCCTTCGATTTTATCATCCGGAATAAATCCGGCAAGGGCTTTTAATAAGCTTGTTTTACCGCATCCGGAATCACCCAGCAGGAGATATACGACTCCTTTGTGCAAGTCGAGAGGGGGAATAAACAGGGAAACTGAGTCGGAAATATGAAGCCGGAGCTCAGATAATCTGATCATTTTTCAGAATAGTGATGATTTTATCAGAGGCACCCAGTGAACGGGTGATATAAGCCCTGGCAATTTGCGAAATTTTTGAATATTGATCCTGATCTGCCAGCAGGGAGGAGGCAATACCATAGAGTTCATCGGAATTTCTCACAATGAAAGCGCCGCCTTCATGAATCAGGGCCTGGGCTTCAAGGGAATTTTCGTTATGAGGACCGACAAAGGTGGGTAATCCGGCTACAGCCGGTTCCATGACATTATGAAGTCCACTCCTGCCGAATCCTCCTCCAACATACGCCAGGGAGGATGAAAAATAGAGGGAGGCCAAATCTCCGATAGTATCTAAAAAAATGTTTTTTGGGTTTGTTTTAGGCATCAACTGACTATAAAGCACTGTATCGGGAAAGTATTGACAGGTTTCTTCGTAATTGCCATTTACAGGTTCATGGGGAGCAATCACAATATGAAGGTCAGGATATTTGTTTTCCAGTTTTTGCATGGCAGGAAAAACCACCTGTAAATCCTCCCGGTGAAGAGAACCCAGGATAAAAACCGGTTTGTTTTTCCATGCAACCGGCAGCAGATGTTTATTATTGAATTTACGGTGCCGTTCCTCAACCCGGTCGTATCGGGTGTCTCCGGTAATGATCACATTTTCCATGTTGGACAGAAGCTTGCGAAGGTTGTTGTAATCTTCCATGGAAACGGCAAAAATCCGTTTATAGATTTTATAGAGTTTCCGGTAAAAACGAATGGTATAAAACTGGAGTTTGCTGCTGGAAGTTTTTACCCGGGCGGAAATGAGATACTGGGGAATTTGTCGCCTGTCCGCCTGGATCATGAGATTGCCCCACATATCGTAACTGGTATTGATGATAGCGCTGGGGCGAAGGATATCCAGAAACCGGCGGATGCCCCAGGGTAAATCAAAAGGAAGGTAAAAGACGATATCCACCAAATTTTTGTCTTTAAAATTCATAAATCCGCTGGGTGAAACAAAGGTGAGAGCAACACGGGTTTTGGCACTGTGTTTCCGGATTTTTTCGATGAGAGGTTTGGCTTGTTCATATTCACCCAGAGAAGCACAATTAATTAAAATAACGGTATGTTGATCGGTGATGGTCTTCCGCCAGCGGTCAATGTCTCTCAGCACGTTTTTCCGTCCCACAATGCCCTGCCATATTTTCGGGGAAAAGAGTCCGGCGATATAGAGGCCTGGTGCTGCCAGCAAAAGGAGGATATTATAGATAAAGAGCATGGTGAGTCATTATTTTCTGTTGAGGATTCATGACGAAATATAAAAAACAAAGGAGATTAATACACATGATTTTCACAATTGTGTATTCATAGAGATTTTTCATGGAGGAGGTAACGGATTTCATTGATGATAGTCCGGGCGTCGATGCTTTGCATGCATAAATGATGTTTTTCAGGACAGTGGTCAAATCCCAGATGACTGCAGGGCCTGCAGACAAGGTGAATGGGAGGTTCGATAAGGCTTGGGGAATTCAGGGGAACAAAACCATACTCCGGAACGGTTTGACCGAAGATGACAACAGTTTTTATACCGCATAATGCCGCCAGATGGGCCGGCCCCGAATCGTTGCCGGCAAAAATTGAGCCACGGGCGATGAAGAGCATAAGCTCACTTAATGTCAACCGGTTGGTTAGATTAATGACGGATTTTTCTCCCCGGGATATCTTTTCAGCCCAGGAAGATTCTGCTTTTCCGTTTCCGATGATCAGAATATTGTCCCAATCTTTTGATATTTCATTCAGGACTTTCTCCCAGGTTTCGAGAGGGAGCATTTTGGATGCTTTGCTGGCACCGGGGGCCAGGATTAAATTGCGGGTTCCTGATACCCACTGCTGGTATAAGGCAGAATTTTCAGGCCGGATTTCCTCTTCTGAAGGCAGATAAAGGGAAGATGAAGGGATTGTATTACTCTGAATACCCAGCGTTCTCAGATATTTTTCTGTCACATGTAAATAGGGCGGCCTGTATATCTTATATTTGGAAAGGAGAAACCGTTTAAAAATGTCCTTTTTGATTCGTTTTACATGCCTGAAACCAAGGGTCAGGATATAACTTCGCAAATTTTTATGCAGGTCAATAATTGTGGTATATCGATTTTTCCGGATGATTTTTCTGAGTTTTCTCAGAGGCAGCTCATTGTTCAGACTGTAAACTTTATTAATTGCCGGATGATGTTCAATAAGTGGTTTAAAGGCATTTTTTGTGATAAAGTCCGTACATGAAGGACCCTCATGTGCCAGCAGCTTGTCCAGAACAGGCATAGTAAAGGCAACATCTCCCATCGAGGACAGGCGAATGATCAGATATGTTTTTTTTTTTGAGGGCATGAAGAAATATACGACCGGTAAAAGAGGAGTTCCACGGAAATGTCTGCAACATTCGGATTCATGGGAAAATCATAGTATATTCCACGTCGAAACAACAGGGAGACCATGATTAAAGTATTTGATTTCTTGACAAAAGAGCGGGCATTTCAGATTAAGGATACAGTAGGTACGCCGGTATATGTTTATGATGAGACCGGGTTGCGCCATGCAGCGGAAGATGTGCTTCATTTTCCCCATGCCTTTGGCTACAGGGCCCGCTATGCCATGAAAGCCAATTCCAATGCTTATATTTTGCGGCTTTTTGATGCCCTTGGAATCCATTTTGATGCCAGTTCGGGGTATGAGGCTGAACGGGCACTCCTTGCCGGAATTGATGCGGAAAAAATTCAGATAACAGCCCAGGAGTATCCGGTGAATCTGAAAGATTTAATAAAAAAAGGTATCCTGTTCAATGCTTCTTCCTGCCGGCAGCTTGAACGTTACGGCCGGGAATTTCCCGGAAGTGCCGTGAGTGTCCGTATCAATCCGGGTATCGGGTCGGGGCACAACAACCGGACCAATGTCGGGGGGGCTTCCAGTAGTTTCGGTATCTGGCATGAATGGATACCCGAAGTTCGCGCCATTGCAGAGAAATACGGATTAAAAATCACGAAATTGCATACCCATATCGGGTCGGGCAGCGACCCAAAAACATGGCAACGGGTTGTTGACATGAGTTTGCAGGTGGTCCGGGAGTTCCCTGATGTGAAAACCCTGAATCTGGGTGGAGGATATAAGGTGGCACGGACCCCGGGAGAAAAAACAACAGATTTACAAGTTATCGGACAGTCTGTCAAAGAAGCCTTTGAAATATTTTACAAAAATACCGGAAGAAAACTGGATCTGGAAATCGAACCGGGGGCCTATTTTGTGGCCGCATCAGGTATTTTACTGGCAGAGGTTATGGATAAAATCTCCACGGGGAAAGAAGGATATACCTTTTTAAAGCTGGATACGGGGATGAACGACCTGACCCGGACCACACTCTACGGATCTCTCCATCCGATGAAGATCTATCCGGCCGGCAAGGCAAGACGCGAAAAAAAAGAAAAGGTTGTTATTGTGGGGCACTGCTGTGAAAGCGGGGATATTTTTACGCCTGTCCCCGGAGACCCTGAAGGGATTCAGCCCCTGGAATTTCCGGAAGTTCATGTGGGCGATCTGCTGGCATTCGGCGTTGCCGGTGCTTATTGTGCTTCGATGTCCCTGACAAATTATAATTCCTTCCCCCAAGTCCCTGAAGTCCTGATTACTTGTGACGAAAAAATAAAACTCCTCCGTAAACGGCAATCCGTACAGGATATGATTGCTCAGGAATGCGATAAGGAGTTGTGAGTGGAGAGTAGAGAGTAGTGAGTTGCCTTTTTTGCTCTTTTTTAGGGGAAAAGACCCGATTAGGATTTGGTTAAATATCCGACATGAGCCTTATTTAATAAAATATATCTTCTTGTTTTATTTTAACATAGTCATCAATAGCTTATAAATTCAATCTCACCTTTCCTTCCAACTATACTCAACACTCCAACACTCCAACTCTCCACTCCTTTGTAACTTATTTTGAAAAGAAAAATCCTAAGGCAGAAAATTATTGAAATGGAGAAAAAAGCATGAGTGAAGATATTCGCAAAGTAATTATTATCGGTTCGGGACCTGCCGGACTGACAGCCGCTATTTATACTGCACGTGCCGGTTTGAAACCCCTTGTTCTGGAAGGGATGGAACCTGGAGGACAGTTGATGACGACAACTGAAGTTGAAAATTATCCCGGATTCCCGGAAGGAACGACCGGTCCTGAAATGATGGATCTGTTTCGAAAACAGGCTGTGAAATTTGGTGCTGAACCCCATTTTAAGGTCGTTAACCGTGTTGATTTTTCAAAACGCCCCTTTACCGTATGGACGGATGATGATACCTCTTTTCAGGCTGAGGCCGTTATCATTGCTACCGGTGCCTCGGCAAAATATTTAGGACTTGAATCGGAACAGAAGCTTCGAGGTTATGGTGTGAGCGCCTGTGCTACTTGTGACGGCTTTTTTTACAAGGATAAAGATATTGTCGTGGTTGGTGGGGGAGATACAGCCATGGAAGAGGCGCTGTTTCTGACACGCTTTGGTAAGAAAGTGACTATCATTCACCGCAGAGATGAATTCAGAGCTTCAAAGATTATGGCCGAGCGGGTGATCAAACATCCTAAAATCGAAGTCAAGTGGGATAGTATTGTCAAGGAAGTTTTAGGTGTACAAAACCAGGCCGGTGTTACAGGGGTTCGTATAAAGAATGTAAAGACGGGAAAAACGGAAGATATCCCCTGCTCAGGTTTTTTCCTGGCAATTGGCCATAGACCGAACTCCGATCCTTTTAAAGGACAGCTGGAAGTGGATGAAATCGGTTACATCAAAACCAAAGCCGGATCGACCTATACCAGTGTTGAAGGTGTTTTTGCCTGTGGAGATGTTCAGGATAAAATCTATCGCCAGGCTGTTACGGCTGCCGGATCGGGCTGTGCCGCAGCAATTGATGCTGAGCGATGGCTGAATGAAAACGTTTCTTGAATTCCGAAATCATCCCTGCTTGTGGGAATAAATTGAATTTATTCATGATGAATGAGTTTTTTGGAAGATCGATAAATAAAGTGATCAATATTTATGTGTATTTTTGAATAGCGCACAGTAAGCACGAGATGTCTGAACACCAAAGGCGATGGAACACCAAATGGAACACCAATATGTGGTACTGAAATCTAAATGCCTGTGGATTGGGCCAATATAATATTCATTCAGATATATATATGATAAGTAATATTATCTTGCAATAAGCTGGAATTCAGTGTATTTTACCCCCGGGGTGGGGGGCGATCACATTATCGAATCCTTATATCTAATATATCTGATTTCTACCGGTAAAAAAGGCTCTCGAACGAAAATTTACTATCCATTCAATCTGTTGTTTATACTATGAACATACAATATTGATTTCCTGCTATCCGGCTTTACAATTTCCCAACCCTCCAATCCCTTTCTTCGTCCCCCTGCCCTCCTCTCTCATTCTCCGTTGTATCTCTCTTAAGGAAGGTCTAAATTTAACCCAGGCATGCTTTATGCAAGGAGGAAATATGTCCATCTCCCGTGAAGAAGTGTTACGTATCGCAAAACTGGCCCGTCTGAGTCTCTCGGATGAAGAGATAACGTTGTATACCTATCAGTTGGGTGATATCCTGAATTATGTACAAAAGCTCAATGAACTGGATGTCGAGGCTGTGGAGCCGATGAAGCATGTTTTGGATATGGTCAATGTCCTGCGGGAGGATAAAAATCTTCCCTCTCTTTCCCGGGAGGATGTCCTCAATAATGCTCCTGAACATGACGGAGAATTCTTTAAAGTTCCCCGTGTGTTGGAGACAGAGTGAACAAACCCGCAATGTCAGTCCTCGGTATTATTCCGGCACGTTATGGTTCTACACGATTCCCGGGAAAGCCTCTGGCCCCCATTGGGGGAATACCCATGATCAACCGGGTTGTCCGGCAAGCCCTGAAGGCGAAACTGCTGGATCGTGTCATTGTTGCCACAGACGATGAAAGAATCGCTGAAACAGTCTGCGCCGGGGGATATGAGGTTGCTTTAACATCACCTGATCATGTCAGTGGCTCAGACAGACTGTTGGAGGTGGCCGAAAAAGTAACGGCGGATATTTATGTGAATATCCAGGGGGATGAACCCTTCATCGATCCGGATACAATTGATAAAGCCGTTTCCCTCTTGATAAATCATCCGGGTCTGGATGTGGCCACAACTGCTGCGCTTTTTACTTCACGGGATGAATGGCATAATCCTAACCGGGTTAAGGTCCTGTGCGATGATGCTATGAATGTCCTCTGTTTTACCCGTATGCCTATTCCCCGGTCACAAACCGGCGCCCTTCCCCCGAATGTTTACCGACATTTGGGTCTCTATGTCTATCGGAAGGGAGTATTGCGGGCATTTGGTGATTTGCCTGTCCATCCTGTAGAAAAAGAGGAATCCCTGGAGCAGCTGAGACTGCTGATGGCAGGGTTTCATTTCGGTGTGACACTCGCAAACTATGATTCGCCATCTGTGGATGTCCCCGAAGATGTGAAACAACTGGAGCAATGGATGCGCCAGAATGGGTTTGAATAAATTGAGGGGGGTATGAACATACCGAAAAATACAAAATTCATTTTTGTCACAGGCGGAGTCATTTCAGGTCTGGGAAAAGGCATTTCTGCTGCATCAATTGCCTACCTTTTGAAAGAGAGCGGACTTCGGGTCACGATTCAAAAGTTTGATCCCTACCTGAATGTTGATCCGGGAACTATGAGCCCTTTCCAGCACGGGGAAGTGTATGTAACGGAAGACGGGACCGAAACCGACCTTGACTTAGGTCATTATGAAAGGTTTCTGGATCAGAATATGTACCGGGAGAATTCGTGCACGTCGGGACAGATTTACAATGCCGTTTTGGAAAAAGAACGGAGGGGAGATTATCTGGGCGCTACGGTTCAGGTCATCCCCCATGTGACCAATGCTATTCAGGAGCGGTTTACCACAATCCTGGCGAAAAATGATTACGATGTGATAATTACCGAGGTGGGAGGAACCGTCGGCGATATTGAAGGTCTTCCCTTTCTGGAAGCTATCCGGCAGTTTGAATTAAGCCTTGAACCGGGGCAATATGCCAATGTCCACGTGACATACATGCCCTTTATCAAAACGTCCGGCGAGATCAAAACAAAACCCACCCAGCATTCTGTGAATAAATTACGGGAAATCGGAATTTATCCGGATATTATTCTTTGCAGAACCGAGCGGCCGATGATGGATATAGCCACCCGGGATAAAATCGCCCTCTTTTGTAATGTCCGGAGAGAAAGTGTCCAGGAACTTCACGATGCTTTCACGATTTATGAAGTTCCTCTTCTGCTCTACCGACAGCAGTTTCTGGATGTGATTCAGAAATACCTGAATGTGACTTATAAAAAGGAAGTCAATACAGAACGGCTCAGGGATATTGTTTACCGGATTAAAAACCCTGCCGATCAGGTGAATATTGCCGTGGTTGGAAAATATACGGGACTTGCAGATGCCTACAAGAGCATTTGTGAAGCCTTTGTTCATGCCGGGGCTGAGAATGATGTAAAAGTTAATATCCTTTGGGTGGAATCGGAAAATCTGGAATCTTCATCTGAAGATCACATCCGGGATCAGTTGAAAGATGCCGATGGTATCCTGGTACCGGGCGGATTTGGTGACCGGGGGATCGAAGGGAAAATCTCTGCTGTCCGGTATTCCCGGGAAAAGGGTGTCCCTTTTCTGGGGATATGCCTGGGACTCCAGGTAGCGGTCATTGAATTCTCACGGAATCTGGCTGGACTCGATCAGGCGAACAGTACGGAATTTGATGCTCAAACCCCGCATCCTGTCATCGATCTGATGAAAGAACAGAAAGGTGTTCAGAAAAAGGGAGGTACGATGCGCCTTGGGACCTACGAGTGTAAACTGACCCCGGGAACCCTTATCCAAAAGGCCTATGTTGACACCAGGATTTCAGAAAGGCACCGGCACCGGTATGAGGTAAATAATGCCTACCGGAACGTTTTATCCAAAAAGGGACTGATCTTTTCCGGGATTAACCCGGCTCTCGATTTGGTTGAAGCCATTGAATTGCGGGAACATCCCTGGTTTGTGGGGGTTCAGTTTCACCCGGAACTGAAATCCCGGGTTACCAAAGCCCATCCCCTTTTCCGTGAGCTGGTCAGAGCCTCTTATCAATACAAAAAAAATAGAAGTTGAGCACATGATGAATCCCTTACATATTCCTCCCTTTCATGCCGGAAAAGGAAAACCCCTCTTTTTTATTTTGGGTCCCTGTGTCATCGAAAGTCGACGCCATACCCTGTACATGGCGGAAATGCTGACGAAGATGGCCAATGAACTGAGCATTCCTTTTGTTTTTAAGGCTTCTTTTGATAAGGCAAACAGGACGTCCATTCATGGATTTCGGGGCCCGGGACTGGAGGAAGGCCTGGCCATTTTACGTGAGGTCCGTGAAACCTTCCACATGCCGGTCCTTACGGATATCCATGACTCCGGCCAGGCAAAAACCGTTGCAGAAATTGTGGATATTTTACAGATCCCGGCATTTTTGTCCCGGCAGACCGACCTGCTGGCGGCTGCAGCAGAAACCGGGAAGGTGGTCAATATTAAAAAGGGACAATTTTTAGCGCCCTGGGACATGAAAGAGGCGATCAACAAGTGTTTCGAGTCTGGGAATCAGCAGGTAATGCTCACCGAAAGGGGAAGCTGTTTCGGTTATAACAATCTGGTAGCCGATATGCGGGCTATTCCTGAAATGCAAAAACTGGATGTCCCGGTTGTCTTTGATGCAACGCACAGCGCCCAGCTTCCCGGGGGGCGGGGGCATGAGACCGGCGGCATGCGGGAATATGTCCCCACCCTGGCGAAATCGGCGGTTGCCGCCGGAGCGGACGGGATTTTTATGGAAATTCATCATGACCCGGAACATGCCCTGAGCGACAGTGCTACCCAGTGGCCTTTGGATAAAACGTTTGAACTGATTTCTGAACTGAAAATCCTGGCATCCATTATACGGAGTTGAAGTGTTTATGACAGATGATTTAAAAAAACGGATTCGAAAAATTAAATTGCTGATTACTGATCTGGATGGTGTACATACCGACGGTTCATTTTATGTTGGGGCCATGGGTGAAATGAAGCGGTTTCACGCAACAGACGGCGCGGCTATCGTGCTGGCCCGGTATGCCGAACTTCCCATAGCCATTATATCGGGGCGGTCATCGGAAGCAACCCGGCAACGGATTAAAGAACTCCGAATATCTCCTGATCTGGTGTATGAGGGGTATATGAATAAAACAATTCCTTATGAAATACTTTTGGAAAAATTTAAAATGTCCGATGAGGATGTGGCGTATGTGGGTGACGATTTTATTGATGAACCGGTTTTAAGGCGAACAGGTGTTTCCTTTTCTGTTGCCAATGCCCGGGAAGAAATCCGGCAGATTGTGGATTATGTGACTACGGCAGAAGGAGGTCACGGAGCCGTCCGGGAAATTATTGAACTTATTTTGAAAACACAGGAACGCTTTGAATCGGCATTGTATAAAATGAGAATGCTTTATACACAGGTTGAAAATCATGAGTAATCCAATCAAAGATGCGGAAAAAGTTATTGATGATGAAATTAATGCCCTGAAAAACCTTATTCCCCGGCTGAACGGTGATTTTTCAAAATCGGTGAATATGATTCTGAGTTGCCAGGGACGGGTTATTGTAACGGGAATTGGAAAATCGGGACACATCGGCCGTAAAATTGCGTCAACACTCTCCAGTACAGGTACTCCTGCCTTCTTTCTCCATCCGGCTGAAGCGCAACACGGTGATTTGGGGATGATTTCTCCCGAGGATATCCTGCTCATTATCTCTAACAGCGGAGAATCGGATGAAATAATCAAGATTATGCCATCCATACGGCGTATGGGGCTCAAAATCGTGGGTTTTATCGGAAATCAGAATTCTACCCTGGCCCAGCGATGTGATTACCTCCTGGATGTCAGTGTGGCAAAAGAAGCCTGCCCCATGAACCTTGCCCCTACTTCCAGCAGTACGGCCACACTGGTTATGGGTGATGCCCTGGCAATTGCCCTGCTGAAACAACGGCAGTTCAACAAACGGGATTTTGCAATCCGCCACCCGGGCGGTATGCTGGGGAAAAAACTCCTCCTCACGGTCCGCGACCTGATGCACCGGAATGAAGAGTTGCCCGTGGTAAGGGTAGATACATCAGTGAAAAACCTTGTTATGGAAATGACAGCAAAAAACCTCGGAATTGTGGGGGTTTTGAATGACAAAGGGGAACTTATCGGTGTGGTGACAGACGGGGATTTAAGACGGGCTGTAGAAAAGTATGAGAATATTTTTAAGTGCAAACCGATAGATATCATGACCCGGAATCCCAAAAAAGTTACACCGGGACGCCTGGCGGTGAGTGCACTTCACCAGATGGAGAAATATAGCATTACCTCCGTCTTTGTAGTCCAGAATAACAGCAGCCTGAAACCTATCGGACTGATTCATATCCATGATATTCTTAAATCCGGGATTGTATAGGCAGGATGAAAAACACATTTTTCAAGAGATTGATATGGCTGATTATTATAAGCACCGCTTTGTTCATTTTGTGTCCGGCCTGTTCCCGACTGGATGAAAAAGAACTTGAAAAAGAATGGACAGCCCCTGACCAGGAAAGCTGGAATGCCGTTTTAACCATGAGTCGGAATGAAAAACTCAGTGCCCGGGTCTATGCCGGCAGGATGAAACAATTTAACGAGACCGGTGAAGTATATATTGGGGACAGTATGCGTGTGGATTTTTACAATGATGAAGGCAGGCATACCTCTTTCCTGAAATCAGACAGCGGGATTATCAATGAAAGAAAGCAAAACCTTATTGCCATTGGCAATGTGGAGTTCCGGTCCGATACGGGATATGTGATGTATTCCCAAACGCTTTTCTGGCTGAATGACAGTAACCTGGTCTACACAGACGGGGATATTGAACTCTTTTCTGAAAAGGATACGCTCTATGGGACGGGTTTCAGAAGTGATGTAAGGCTTGAAAACTGGACGATAGACAAACCCCGGGGCAGCACCCGCCGGGAATATGACGTGGAAGATTAAGCGGATATGCCATGAAAATTCTGAAAGCGAAAAATCTTGTAAAAATATACGGGAAACGAAAAGTGGTGGATCATGTATCCGTCCATGCCGAAAAAGGGGAAATTGTGGGACTCCTGGGTCCAAACGGTGCAGGAAAAACAACGACTTTTTACATGATTACCGGCATGATCCGCCCCGATGCCGGCCGGATTTTTTTGGATGATAGGGAAATAACACAGCTTCCCATGTATAAACGGGCCAGATTGGGAATCGGTTATCTTTCCCAGGAAGCTTCCGTTTTCAGAAAACTTTCCGTAGAAGATAATCTCCGCCTGGTTCTGGAAATGATGGGTTTGCGCAAAGAAGAGATTTTAAAGGAAATTGACCGCTTACTTGATGAATTCCACATTCAGCATATCCGGAAAAACAAAGCTTTTACTCTGAGTGGCGGAGAACGACGTCGAATTGAAATTGCCCGTGCATTGGCCTCTCACCCGGATTTTATTCTCCTGGATGAGCCCTTTGCCGGTATTGATCCCATCGCCGTTGAGGATATCCAGTCCATTATCCTGGATTTGAAAAAAAGAAATATCGGTGTGGTCATTACAGACCATAATGTCCACGAAACCCTGAGTATTACGGACCGGTCTTACCTGTTGTTCGAAGGACAAATCCTGAAGGAAGGCACAGCCCACTTCCTGGCTGAAGATCCCGATGCGAAAAAACTCTATTTGGGCGAAAAATTCAAACTTGACCGATAAAATTCCTATGACCCTCAAATTACACCTGTCTCAGGAACAACTTCTAAAACTTACACCTCAGCAGATTCAACTCTCTGCTCTGTTACAATTGCCCATCCAAAATCTGGAACAGGCCATTGATGAAGAACTGGAAAAAAATCCTGCACTGGAAATTGACGAAAAGGCAACACTCCGAAAACTGGAACGGAAACAGGGGGATGAAAACCGGGAGAGTCATAAAACCTATGATGATCCGGAATATGACTGGGAATCGCTGTTCAGCCGGGCGAACCGGTCGGCCGGACTCTCATACGGAGGACAGGAAGAGTTACCGGACCTTCCACAACCCGATACCCCCGGATTTTTTGAGAAAATTTTACAGCAGATCCGCACCAGCGGTCTTAGTGAAGAAGACATGATGATTGCCGAACAGATTATCTGGAATACAGACTCCGATGGTTATCTGAAAGTGGCGGTTGAAAATATCGCCTACCGTTTGAATGTTGCACCGGAAAAAGTGGAGGGAGTGCTTAAACTCATTCAGCAGATGGATCCGCCGGGTATCGGTTCACGGGATTTACGGGAATGTCTCTTAAGCCAATTAAGAGAAATGGATGTCCCGGACTATGTGGTAAATATTGTAAAAGACCATTTTAACGATTTTGCCAATCACCGTTACGAGCAAATTATCCGTCAACTGGGAATTTCCCGGGAGGATTTGAATAAAGCACGGAAAATTATCGGCCGCCTGAACCCCAAACCGGCGTCAGATGATTCGTCCTTTGCCAATTATGTGGTGGTTCCCGATCTGATTGTGACTGAAGAGGACGGCACCTTTCAGGTCACGGTGAATGACGGATCCATCCCGGAACTTAAAATTTCATCTACTTATCTGGAGCTGGCGTCTCAAAAGAAGAAATTGGATAAGGAAACCCGCGATTATCTGAAAAAAAAGATTGATTCCGCCCGCTGGTTCATTCAGTCTGTGTATCAGCGCCGTGACACCATGATCCGGGTGATGAAAGCCATCATTAAAAGGCAACGGCACTTTTTTGAAGGACGGCCGGATAGTTTGAAACCCATGATTTTAAAAGATATTGCTGAAGAAGTGGGCATGGATATTTCCACTATCTCACGGGTTACCAACGGCAAGTATGTCCAGACACCCGTGGGGTTATATGAGTTAAAATATTTTTTTTCCGAGGGGATGAAAGATGTGGACGGCGACGATGTATCCACGCGCCTGATTAAACAGGCACTGAAAGAAATTGTGGACCGTGAGGATAAACGGCATCCCCTCAATGATGAAAAAATGGTCCGGGCCTTGAAAGAACGGGGATTCAATATCGCCCGGCGAACCGTGGCAAAATATCGTGAACAAATGGGAATTCCCGTTGCCAGATTAAGACGTGAATTATAACATTGGAACAAGGAATCGCACAAAGCATTTATCATTAAAAAGAGGACATAAAAATGAATCAAATACATGGAACAACCATTCTGGGTATTCGGCGAAACGGAAAAGTGGCTATTGCCGGAGACGGTCAGGTGACCATGGGGCAAACGATCATGAAAGCCGGAGCTGTGAAGGTACGCTCCCTTTATCATGATCAGATATTGGCCGGCTTTGCCGGAGCCACAGCCGATGCCTTTACTCTTTTCGAAAAATTTGAGGAAAAACTGCAAAACTATAAAGGGAACATTACCCGTGCATCTGTCGAATTGGCAAAAGAGTGGCGGAGTGATAAATACCTGCGTCGTTTGGAAGCCCTTCTGATTGTTCTGAATAAAGAAGCTGGGTATATTCTCAGTGGTACAGGGGATGTGGTGGATGCCGACGACGGAATATATGCCATCGGCTCCGGCGGTCCGTACGCTCAGGCAGCTGCACGGGCCCTGGTGGCTTACACCGATTTATCCGCCAGGGAGATTGCAGAAATATCCCTGAAAATTGCGGCATCTATTTGTATTTATACCAATGAAAATATTACGGTAATGGAGTTGTAATATGCCTTTGAAACCAAAAGAAATTGTCGAAGCCCTCGATTTATATATTGTAGGACAGCAAAAAGCAAAACGGGCTGTAGCCATTGCGCTTCGGAACCGCTGGCGCCGGCAACAGGTGCCGGATAATCTGAAGGAAGAAATCCTTCCGAATAATATCATCATGATTGGCCCCACCGGTGTAGGGAAGACGGAAATCGCGCGCCGGTTGGCCTATCTGGGCAATGTGCCTTTCCTGAAAGTGGAAGCCACAAAATTTACCGAAGTGGGGTATGTGGGCCGTGATGTGGAATCCATGATCCGTGACCTGGTGGCCATTGCCGTTCACATGGTGGAACAGGAACATGAAGCCCTGGTCTGGGAAATGGCGGAAAAAATTGCCGAAGAACGGATTCTGGATATCCTTTTCCCCGTGGAAAAGAAAGAACTGGAAGATGAAATTGAACAGGAACGGGTTGGGAAAACCCGTGAAAAACTGAAAGAAATGTATAAAAACGGTCAATTTGACGACCGGTATATTGAAGTGGAATTGCAGGATTCTCTGGGTGTTGGCGGTATATCTATTATGGGTCCCATGGGAGGCAGCGGCATAGATGAAGCCTCTGAATTTCTGAACAGTGCCATGAGCAATCTTTTTGGAAAAAAGAAAAAAAAGAAGAAAGTGAAGGTCAGCGAGGCTAAAAAAATTCTCACGGAACAGGAAGCGGATAAATTGGTAGATAAAGCCAAAATCCAGCAGGAAGCCCTGAGCCGCGTTGAAAATGATGGTATTATTTTCCTGGATGAAATTGATAAAATTGCCACCAGTTCCAATTCAGAGCGGAGTGCCGATGTAAGCCGGCAAGGTGTGCAACGGGATTTGCTGCCGATTGTGGAAGGATCCACCGTCAATACCCGATACGGGGTTGTGCGGACAGACCATATCCTTTTCATTGCTGCCGGTGCTTTTCATACCAGTAAACCTTCTGATCTGATTCCTGAGCTGCAGGGGCGTTTTCCCATTCGGGTGGAACTGGACAGCCTGACGACCGAGGATTTCATTAAAATCCTGACTCATCCCCGGAATGCCCTGATTAAACAGTATCAGGCTCTTCTCAAAGCTGAAGGGGTTGAACTGGTTGTGAAAGAGGAAGCCCTGAAAGTCATTGCGGAAAAAGCGACGGAGGTAAACGACCGGACCGAGAATATCGGTGCCCGCCGCCTTCATACCATCCTGACCCGCATTTTGGACGATGTGATGTTTAATGCCCCTGATACACCCAAAAAATTCATTCTCGATGCAAAAACCGTCCACGAGAATATCGATGATATCGTGACGGACGAGGATATGAGCAGATATATATTGTAGGAGTGATGAGTTGGAGTTAAGAGTTTTGAGTTTGATGGAAATGCTTCTTTTTCCAGTCCCAATTTTCCAATCTCTATTCTTAATTCATACAATACTTAAATCTTAAAACTAAAATTCAGAATTCAGCATTTGAAAGGAGCCCTATGTCATTCAATTTGAAAGGTCGACATTTACTGACACTGAAGGATTATTCTCCGGAGGAAATCCGTTTCCTGGTGAAACTGGCGGAAAAGCTGAAAGCGGATAAATACGCCGGAATTTTTGCGGAAAACCTGAAACACAAAAATATTGCCTTGATTTTTGAAAAAACATCCACCCGGACCCGCTGTGCTTTTGTGGTGGCGGCCGTGGATGAAGGTGCCCATCCTGAATTTCTGGGTAAAAATGACATTCAACTGGGGAAAAAAGAGTCTGTGGCAGATACAGCCCGGGTTTTAGGGCGCATGTTTGACGGTATCCAATTCCGGGGCTTTGCCCATTCCACCGTGGAAACGCTGGCGGAATATGCGGGGGTGCCTGTTTGGAACGGACTGACGGACAAATACCATCCCACACAGGTTCTGGCGGATCTTCTGACCGTGCAGGAACAGTTGGGTCGCCTGAAAGGAATCCGCTTTGCCTACGTGGGGGACGGCCGGAATAATATGGCCAACTCACTCATGATTGGTGCTGCAAAGATGGGAATGGATTTCAGAATTGGTGCGCCGGCTTCCCTTTTCCCCGAAAAAACGCTGGTTGATGAGATGCTGGATGTTTCAAAGAAAACCGGCGGAAAAATCCTCCTGACGGAAGATCCTTATGAAGCTGTGGCTCATGCCGATGTCATTTATACCGATGTGTGGGTCTCCATGGGTGAAGAGTCGGAATTTGAAGCCCGGATCAAACTTCTGAAACCCTATCAGGTGAATAAAAAGCTTTTGGAAAGCACCGGTCATGCCGAAACAATCTTTCTTCACTGTCTACCCGCTTTTCACGACCGGAATACCCTTATCGGTGAAGAAATTTACCGGAAGCACGGCCTTGAAGCTATGGAAGTTACCGATGATGTGATACTGTCTTCGGCCAGCCGTGTCTGGGACCAGGCAGAAAACCGGGTCCATACGATAAAAGCGGTTATGGTGGCCACCCTGGGAAAGTAGGTTCATCCTGTCAATTTTCAGAGTCAAAACAAAAATTACACCGAATCATCTGATGAAGGGGAAGAAAGCAGACCTTCCCCTTCCTTTTACCTTTATATCGGATGTTCACTTTACAACCGAACTGACCAACCGGGAACTGGCAAAACGTAAAAAGGTCTTTGCCCTTCTTGAGGATGTGAAAAAAGGCGGGGGAACCCTCTTTATTCTCGGTGATTTTTTTGATTTCTGGTGGGATCAGAATGACTATATCCCAAGTCAGTTGCAGGATGTATACACTAAACTGAAAGCATTGAGGAATGCAGGAATTCCCATCCACCTCATTGGCGGTAATCATGATTTCTGGCTCTATAAATTTCTTTGTCCATCTCTGAATATCACCTTTTATGACGATCACATGGATTTTTTTCATCGGGGAATACGGTTTTATCTCACCCATGGAGATGGTTTATTAAAAGATGACACAGGCTACCGTTGGATGAAGCGTTTGCTTCGTTTCCCTTTAGCCATTTGGGCACTGAATCGTTTCCGTATTGAGGGGATTTATGCCACGGCCCGGAAAATCAGTCACACAAGCCGTGAATACACCTCTAAAAAATGGTCAAATCTCAACGCCATGGCGAATGAAATGCTGGATTACCTGCAGAATAAAAACCGTGAGGGGTATGATATTGCTATGATGGGACATGTCCATTATCCCTCAAGGCGGACAGAAAATGGGAAGGAAGCCATGGTACTGGGAGATTGGATGAAGCATGCCAGCTATGCTGTTTGGGACGGGGAAGCTCTTCACCATCTGGAGTGGCAAGGTGAAAAACCCCGCCCGTTAATCTATGAACCGGTGCCTACTGAATCCTGATACGCCCTTCAACTTTTGAATTGATGATTTTTTGGTCTCTGACTGCTTTCAAAAACAAATCCCGGTCTAAAATCTCCAGATTTTTAATGTCCCTGTCTGAAAGTCCCAAATATTTTTCAAGCTGTTCACCTACATAATTATTTGTGGCGACGGTATACTTTTTCCAGGGAATAACCCATTTCCCGTCTATCCGGACTTTCCTTGCTATTTCTTTTGTTGTATCCGCAACGAAGGTGACTCCGGAAAACTGGAGGGAAATGCCACGTTTTACCTGAAAATCCAACATTTTTTGGACTTCTTTGCCGGTGACAGTGAAAGTAATAATTTTATTGCTGAAGGGTGAGATTTCCCAGATATCCCGGACACGAATGGGACCTGCCGGCAGATCTTTTCGAATGCCGCCGTTGTTCTGTATCCCGATATCAGCCCCGGTGTAAGCCCGCATGGCATCAGTCAACCAGTTGCCCAGATTGGATTCCACACCTTTACGGGACCAGTCCGTTTTCAATTCTCCAATGACTTCATCCAGTGCTTTTCCTGCTTGTGCTTCATAGTATTCCACAATCCTGGCGACTTCCGGTGAGGGTTTTAATTTGTCAGGACGGACTTCAAGAATCTTAAAATCAAAATCCTGAATAGTTTTTCCATCTGTTTTCAGATGGATTTCCCCCACATAACGACCACTGCTGGATGCCTGTACAATATATGTGTTACCCTCGATCCGGGGTTTGCTCATATAAGTGTGGGAGTGCCCCCCGATAATCAGGTCGATATCCGGAATCTCCTGTGCCAGTTTGATATCTTCACCAATTCCCTGGTGGGTGACGGCCACAATGAATTCAACCCCCTCATTTTTCAGGGAATCAATCAGATACCGGGCCGTTTCTGCCGGATCTTCCACATAAATTCCTTCCAGGTTTGTGGGCAGACACAGGGTGTATAAATCATCTGTGGTCAGACCAATCAATGCGGCTTTGAAGGGAAATTTATCCGGAATCATCAGGGACTTAAACAGTCTCGGCCCTTTTTTGTCCCGTCGTACATTGGCTGCGTACATGTCAAATTTCGCAGAATCCTGCAAGGCCAGCAACCGGGTTAAACCGTAGTCAAATTCATGGTTTCCCACTGTGAAAAAATCCGGTTTGATTTCATTCAGGATGGAAATCTGAGACAATCCCCGGGTGATGCTGCTGATGGGCGTCCCCTGAAAATCATCACCGGCATGGACGGCCAAAGCTTTTGGATAGACCTCTCTCAGGGAATCTACAAGTCCCGCCAGATAGGCGTACCCGCCTGCCATGTGCCCATCCGGATTGTAATTGCCGGGTTTCCACGGCATATTCCGGCTGTGAAAATCATTCCAGTGTATAAATGTTGCCTGGTATTCTTCCGCGAAAGAAAAGGCTGTAAGAGCCGTGAGTAACAGGACTGTAATCGCACAAAAACGTAATTTCATAAAACCTCCTTAAATGTATAACTGAATTTAAAACGTGATTTTCATCAAAGTGGCACAAAAAATTCCTTGGGACTCATGGAAAAAACCTCTAACTTACCGGTCGGTAAGTAGGGAGGCTTATGCGGGAGAAAATAAAGGAAACAGCAGCACACCTCTATGCATTAAAAGGCTATAATGCCACATCCATGCGGGAAATTGCCAAAGAGGTGGGAGTAACGAAAGCTGCATTATACTATCATTACGAAAGTAAAGAAGAACTGTTTTTTGATATTATAAAGGATTCTTTTGCCGATTTGACCCGGATCAGTCAGCAGCTTTCAGAAAGTGATCAGCCGGTTTGGGATGTTTTGTCTGAATGGGTTGAAAAGATGATCTATTTTTCTGAGTTTAAAAAAGATCACTGGATGATTATCAACAAATTTTCCAGCGGCGCCATCAAGGACAGGATTTTTATGGAGTTCAACCGTTTTTGGAAAATAAACTTTGATTGCCTTTCAAAAATCCTGGAAAAAGGAGTAAAGGAGGGGGGGATTCGGAATGATATCGACATCCCAATGCTGACCGGAGCTGTTTTTGGGATTTTACACGGCCAATTTTCCGTGATTTACCGTGAAAACATAAAAATTGAGGACAATCAAATGAAATCAATGGTTCTCGGGATACTTGAAGGAGGTATAGCGTCACATGAAACAAAGAAATAGAGGATTATTCAGTTTATTGATCATATTTTGTGTATCCGTTCTTCCTGTTCAGGGGGAAGAACTGACCCTTGAAAAGGCAGAACAGATTGCCCTGGAAAAAAATATCCGGTTGAAAATGGCGGAAGCATCTCTGAAAAAGGCGGAAGCCGGATTTCGTGAGGCTGTTGGAGGTTTATTGCCTCAATTCAGTGTTTATGGACAGTATACAAAAAACTTTGAACTTCCTGTTGTCGTAATTGATATTCCCGGTGCCGGTCCTCAGCCTATTACAATGGGATCCACCTATAATTCTACCGGTGGCATTTCCGTTTCCCAAACTCTCTTCACAAGCGGTGCTCTGTTTTCATCCGTTCGGTTAGCGAAAACAGGAGAGGAGATGGCGGAAATTCAGAAAGAACAAGAGAAAAACAATGTTATTCTCACGGTTCGCACCCTGTATCAACAAATTCTCCTGATGGAATCCCTGATTCGGGCCACGGAAGAAGCAGAACGCTCTGCTTTGGCCAACCTTGAAATGGTCAGGAAGATGAAAGCTGCCGGAAAAGCTAACCAGTTTGAGGTCCTGCAGGCTGAAGTAAAGTACAGGGAAATCAGTCCCCGCCTGCTTTCATTGAAAAACCGGAAAAAGAACCTGATGACAAATCTGATAACATTTTTAAATCTTGAAACGGATGAAGAAATAGAATTAAGCGGTGAATTGACGCTGATGGACAATCCGTTTCGGGAATCAGCCCTTGAAGAAATCAAACAGGAAGCCCTGGCCAACCGTTATGAATTGGTATTGCTGAAATATCAGGAAAAGATGCTCAAATCCCGGCGGTTGCTGGCAGCCAGCGGAGCCCTTCCGAAAGTATCCCTCAGCGCCGATGTGCGTCATCAGGCCCAGGCAGATTCGCAAGACGACATGGAGTATTATCGCAGTAAAAATGTTTCTGTAAGTGTGTCAATACCACTCCTGAGCGGTGGTAAACATTTGGCATCTGTACAACAGGCAAATATAGAATTGAAGAAGCATGAACTCCAGGTGGAACAGACGATTGATTTCATTCTTTCAGACGTGGAAAAGGCATATTTTAAAGTCTTTGAATCCCGTGAAAAGGTAGAATCCAATGCAACACTTGTGGAACAGGCTGATGAAGCCCTGAGAATGGTGAAAATCATGTATGAAAACGGCGGAGCCACCCAGGTGGAAGTCCTGAATGCCGAAAGCGGGGCACTGGGAGCCCGAAGTTCCTATTTGAGCGCTGTGTTTGAATACAATACAGCGATTCTTCAATTGAAACAGGCAGTAAATAAATTATAAGGTATAAGCTCATGAAAAAACGTTGGATCATTGCACTTATTGTATTGATGATTATCATAGCAGTTGTGATAGTTTTCCGTAAATCACAGCAAACGGCAGAAGATTACAGGGAACTTGCCGCAGATATCCGGAATATTGTCTCTCAATTTGACAACAAGGAAGATAATCAGTCGGCCCGGCGCATGATCGCAGAAATGCAGTTGGTCATCGATCGTTCCAATGCCATGAATAAACGGAGTGACGACCTGGTCATTGTTCCTGTCGAGGTTGAAACTGTTGGGTATGGATGTATTCAAAACAAACTGACATATTTGGGGGATATCCAGGCGGAAACTTCTGCCCGGATTTTTGCAAAAATTCCGGACCGTATCGTAGATTTTCCTGTCAATAACGGGGATTATATTCGCAAGGGAACAGTTATTGCCCGCGTGGAAGATTCTAAGTTAAAACAATCGGTTTATCAGGCAGAAGCAGCCCTGGCCAGTGCAAAATCACAGCTTGAAAATTTGAAACTGGAGTATGCCCGAATCGAACAACTCTACAAGGAAGAGGCTGTGAGTGAAAGTCAGTATGAGCAGCTGAAAACCCAGTTGGAGGTGGCCAAAAACGGGGTGGCTCAGGCTGAAGCCGGTTATAAGATGGCCAGAGAGCAGCTGGAGGATGCAGTTATTAAAGCTCCCATAGACGGATACGTTTCTGGCAAGATGCTCAATGTGGGTGATATGGCGGCAGGACAGATGCCGATTGTAACCATAACTCAAAAAGATCCTTTGAAAATTACGGTTGATGTGATTGAAAAAGACATTCGGCTGGTGAGAAAGGGACAAAAAGTCAATGTTTATGTGGATGTCTTTCCGGGCCGGGTTTTCGAGGGACGGGTTGTACGGATTTCACCGGTTGTAAATGCGGCAACCCGGACCAGCCAGGTGGAAATCCTGTTGAATAACCCCGATAATTCCCTGACCCCCGGGATGTTTGCACGGCTTGAAATTATTGTTCAGTCAAAAGATAACGTTCTGCTGGTAAACCGGAATAATGTGGATGTCAGAACTTCCCGCCACCTTAACGGTGGTTCCATCCGGGATACGGAAATTGAACAGATTTTTTCCGTATTTGTTGTTGAAGACAGCCTCGCTTTGGAAAAAGAAATTGAAATCGGCATACGTTCCGGTTTATTTCTGGAGGTTGTTTCCGGACTGGAAGAAGGAGACCGGGTTGTATCAGTAGGCCGGGCAAATCTTCGGGATTCCACCATGGTCAATATTGTGAAGGTGAATTCGTAAGGATAGGACAAATATATGAATATATCTGAAGTCAGTATTCGCAGAGGCATTACTTTTTTTATGATCTATATCCTGATTGTAGGTGCAGGGTTGTTCGGATTGTCTCAACTGAAAATCGATTTGTATCCCGATATGGACCTCCCCTTTGTAGCCATTTTTACAACCTATGAAGGGGTTGGGCCTGAGGATATCGAAAATGTTCTTACCCGTCCCCTTGAAGAGGCTGTGATTTCTGTGGAAGGGGTGAAACATGTGAGTTCGACTTCCCGGACCGGGATCTCCGTGATTTTTGTGGAATTTTCCTGGGGGACGGACATCAATGTAGGGGAAAATGATATCCGGAAAAGCATTGATATGGTCAGGGATTATTTGCCAACAGATGCCAGTGAACCCATTACCTTTGCATTCAATCCGTCCATGCAGCCGATTCTGATTTTTAATGTAACATCTGACAAACTGGGAGAAGTTGAATTAAAGCAGGTGCTGACCGAACAAGCCCAGCCCAGGTTGGAACGGCTGGAAGGGGTGGCATCGGTTAACATTGCCGGTGGGACTGAGCGGGAGATTCAGATCCTGATTGATCCGTACCGTCTGGCTGCAAATAGACTGAGTATGGATCAGATTAAATCAGCCGTGAGTATGGCAAACCTGGATATTCCCGGCGGACTCCTTGAAGAGGGGCGGAAGGAGTTTTCAGTCATTACGGAAACCCGGTTCAGCAATGTGGAGGATATTCGGAATGTAACAGTCGGCTATTCACCGACGGGTAAACCGGTCTATCTGAAAAATGTGGCCGAAGTTGTGGACGGCTACAAGGAAGTAACACAAGTCATTCGCAATAACCGTGAAAACAGTATTGTGATTGTGGCGTCCAAGCAGTCTGATGCCAATACTGTCAATACATGTAATAATATCATTAATTATTTGCCGATCCTGGAAGAACAAATCGGAAATAATGTATCGTTCAATATCATTTTTAATCAGGCAGAGTTTATTGAAAAATCGGTTCAGAACCTCTCCTCAACAGCCGTTCTTGCTTTTATCCTGTCTGCTCTGGTTCTTTTCTTCTTCCTCAGGCATATTGTCAGTTCCCTCATTGTAGCTGTCTCAATTCCTATCTCAATCCTCCTTACCTTTTTCATCATGAGTCAGCTCGGGATTACTCTGAACATTATTTCCATGGCGGGACTGGCACTGGCAATCGGCCTTTTGGTGGATAACTCCATTGTGGTCCTTGAAAATATTTTCAGACGAAACCATGAGCTGAATGAACCTATTAAAAAAGCCGCAGAAATTGGTTCAAAAGAGATTTCCATGGCCATTACGGCTTCAACTCTCACAACGATTTCTGTCTTTGTACCGATTCTTTTTCTGCCGGGAATATCTGGCGTGCTTTTTAAAGACATGGCCCTGACCATTGTTGTCTCCCTGTTGACCTCTCTCTTTGTCGCTTTGACACTGATTCCCCTTTTATCTTCGCGATTCCTCTCTCTCAAACAGCAGGAACACCATTTCAAACTGACCCGCTGGTTTGATACCTTCATCCAAAGATTCCTCGAAAAGCTTTCGGATCTCTATCAGAAATCCCTGAAATGGGTTTTAGCCCATAAAAAACTCTTTGTGCTTAGTGTAATCGGTATTGCCGTGATTTCGATGATTTTAGCCGGCAATATCGGTGGTGAATTTATCCCCAGGACCGATGAGGATATGATTTCTTTCAATGTGACGGCTGAAGTGGGGATTTCGCTGCCGGAAATGAACCGGATCATGGCTGAAGTAGAAGAGATCATTACTGAAGAAGTCCCGGAGATGACCAATCTGTATGTAAATTTCGGGACAGGCGAAGGTTTTACCGCTCTCTTTGGTGGTTCCAATAATAACGCGTCTGTGTTTATCTCTCTCCTGCCTAAGCATGAAAGGGAGCGCAGCCAGTTTGACATCGAGGATGATCTCCGTGAAAGGCTTTCAAAGGTTCCCGGTATTGAACTTGCCTTTCAAAGGGGTGGCCACATAACCGGGGCTGAAGGCGACTTAAGTGTCAAGATTTTTGGCCAGGATATGGATGAAATAAAACAATTGTCTGTCGATATTCGGAAAATTATGGAAGATATGCCCGGCCTTGTGGATATTAATTATTCATATACCAAACCGAAGCCGGAATACCGGATTTTTATAGACCGCGAACGGGTTAGTGCCTTGGGATTATCGGTTCCCCAGATAGCCAATACCATCAATACGGCCATCAAAGGGTCGATTGTCTCCCTGTACAGGGAAAGGGGAGAAGAGTATAACGTGACCGTTCGTTTTGACAGGAAATACCGTTTGAATAAGGAGGATATCCTGCAGATTCTCGTCCCGACTGCGACCGGTAAACAGGTTCCCCTCTCAAACCTGGTGAAAGTGGGTGTGCATGACGGTCCCACGGAGATCAATCGTGAGGATCAAAGCCGTTTTGTTTCCGTGAATGCCAGTACCAGCGGCCGGGACCTTCAAAGTATTCGCCTCGATCTGGAAAGGCAACTGAAAACAGTCCCATTCCCTCCGGATGTAAGGTATGAAATAGGCGGGACTGCAGAAGAGCAGCAGGAATCTTTTTTCTATCTGTTTATTGCTATTCTTGTTTCAATTGCCCTTGTGTACATGGTGATGGCTTCCCAGTTTGAATCGCTCCTCGATCCTTTCATTATTTTGTTTACCGTTCCCCTGGCTTTTATAGGGGTAATCTGGGCTCTGCTGATCACCGGGACCGACATCGGAGTCACGGTGTTGATCGGAGGGATGCTCCTGGTGGGTATTGTGGTGAATAATGGGATTGTGCTTATCGATTATATCAATCAGATTTTGAACAGAACAGACATGAAACTCAATGATGCTATTATTGTCGGTGCCAAAACCAGGCTCCGTCCTATTTTGATGACGGCTATGACAACCATTCTCTCCATGATGCCCCTGGCCCTGGAACTGGGTTCAGGTGCCGAAATCTGGACACCCATGGCCAGAGCCGTTATCGGCGGTTTATTCGTCTCCACTCTCCTGACACTCTTTTTTGTGCCGGTCCTTTTCTCATTTTTCCAGAAACACAAATTCGCCGACCGGATGTAGGTGGGATGTCTCAACCGTTAAACGTTTTAAGTTTGCGAATTCGCAATGAAACATTTAATTTCGCAAGCTATATGATGAGACATAAATCGAATACATCCCTGTTCAACCGTGTACTGATATCCGTGATTGGTATTCCGGTTATTTTGGCCCTGATTGCTGCAGGGGGTGTATGGTTTGTATCCTTTATTGCCATCGCCGTCCTTTTGTGCTCATACGAATTCCTGACACTGTTGAAAATCCCTGGAAGAACGGGGATTTTCTTTTTATCCCTCTTCAATGCCGGACTGGTTTATCTGGCATATTACGGGGGAATGATGTGGGTTTATCCGGCTCTTTTGGGGGCATGGTCTGTAACTGTTTTGCTGATGATGTTCCGAAGACCTTTGTCGGAATTTAACACGGTATTGTATGCCGGTGCGTCCATGATTTACCCGACCCTTGCCCTGACAAGTCTGGCCCTGATACGGGGGATATCCCTGCAAACAGGGTGGGATTCCTTTGAAGGGGCAAGAATTCTCTATATTATGCTGGCAATGATCTGGATTTGTGATACCCTGGCCTATTTTCTGGGCTCCGCTTACGGTACGGTGAAATTGAGCCCCACCATTAGCCCGAACAAGACCTGGGAAGGAGCGATTGCCGGTTTTATTGGGAGCCTGGTTGTCGGTCTCGTGGCAGCCCGCTATGGTTGGATCAAGAGCTTTACCTGGTGGGATTATCTGGTGCTGTTATTAATAGCCGGGATTTTTGGTCAATTGGGTGATCTGGTGGAATCTGCTCTGAAGCGTCATATCGGCGTAAAAGACACCTCCCGGTTGTTATTGGATCACGGGGGAGCCCTGGACCGTTTGGATAGTCTGGCTTTTACAGGTCCGATTGTCTATTTTTATTTGTTAATCCGTTTTGTTTAAATAAGGTGGAAGCATGGAAGAACTGACTGTGAAACCTGAAAATATTCAATCAATCCTTGCAACAGATTGCGGAAGTACTACAACAAAAGCAATTCTGATTGAAAAACGGGGAGATGAATACCGACTTGTGACGCGGGGTGAAGCTCCGACAACTGTGGAAGCACCTTTTGAGGATGTAACAAAAGGTGTGTTGAACGCTGTAAAGGAAGTGGAAGAGCTTCGGGGACGGACTATCCTGGATGACGACAAGATTATAAGTCCGCAAAAGGGGGATACAGGTGTGGATATCTACATCTCCACCAGTTCTGCCGGCGGAGGTCTCCAGATGCTGGTGGCCGGTGTGGTAAAGGCTATGAGTGCTGAATCGGCAGAGCGTGCTGCCCTGGGAGCTGGAGCCATTGTCATGGATGTTTTGGCCTCCAATGACAGCCGGATGCCCCATGAAAAAATATCCCGTATCCGACATCTGCGTCCGGACATGATCCTTCTCTCCGGAGGAGTAGATGGAGGTACCATCAGTCATGTGGTGGAAATGGCCGAATTATTGCGTGCATCCAACCCCAAACCCCGGCTCGGTATAAATTATCGTCTTCCCGTGATTTACGCGGGGAATAAAAAGGCAGCACCGGAAATTGAAAAGAATTTAAGTGAGGTGACGGATCTGAGTGTCGTACCTAATCTGAGACCGGTTTTGGAACGGGAAAATCTGGGGCCGGCACGGGATAAAATTCATGACCTGTTTATGGAGCATGTGATGGCTCAGGCTCCGGGATATAAGAAGCTCATGGATATGACCAATGCACCCATCATGCCCACACCGGGAGCTGTGGGATCCATTATTCAGGTCATTGCCCGGAATGAGGACATTTCTGTTGTAGGTGTGGATATCGGCGGAGCAACGACAGATGTTTTCTCCGTTTTCAAAGACCCGGATTCCGGCAAACCGGTTTTCAACCGGACGGTCAGTGCCAATCTGGGGATGAGTTATTCCATTTCCAATGTGCTTGCCGAAGCTAAGCTTGAGAATATTCTGCGCTGGGTTCCCTTTGATATCAACGAAACAGATTTACGGAACCGGATTGGCAATAAAATGATCCGACCGACCACTATCCCCCAGAGTCTGGAAGAATTGAAAATTGAGCAGGCAATTGCCCGGGAAGCCCTAAGGCTTTCTTTTGTGCAGCATAAATCCTTTGCCGTGGGACTGAAGGGGGTCCAGAAAGAAAGGACGATTTCAGATACCTTTGACCAGTCCTCCACGGGGGAAACACTGGTGAATATGATGGATCTGGATCTGCTGGTCGGCAGCGGCGGTGTTTTATCCCATGCACCCCGGCGCCATCAATCCGCCCGGATGATGATCGATGCTTTTCTCCCCGAAGGGATCACACAGTTGGCCGTGGACAGTATTTTTATGATGCCTCAATTGGGTGTTTTGGCCAGTGTTCATGAAAAAGCGGCGACAGAAGTCTTTAATAAAGATTGTCTCCTGCGCCTGGGGACCTGCATTGCTCCCGTCGGTTCGGTAAAACCGGGTAAGGATTTTGTGACGGTAAAACTGGAACTCCCGGAAGGGAAAGTTTTCAATCAGGCAATTCCCTTTGGTGATATGATTTTGATTGAAGCACCGTACACGCCCGTTAAAGCTGAAATTATTCCGGTCCGGGGCGTGGATGTGGGCGATGGTCCGGGAAATGCCATTCGAACTACAGTTTATGGCGGATTGGTGGGTATCATCATTGATGCCCGGGGCAGGAATCCCTTCATGCTTCCTGCCAATCTCGCAGAAAGGGTTAAAAAACTCCAGGTCTGGAGTCAGGCAGTGAAAGAATTTGAAAGCTAAGCGGAGATAGTTATGGCTCATGCATATACACCGGGACTGAAAGTCCTTGCGAAAACAAAGCTTACCAAAACCCGACGCCTTCCTCTGAAAGGGAATGTGAAAGTTAAAAAAGGGGATTTGGTGAAAGCTGAGGATGTCGTGGCGCATACCGATCTGCCGGGAAATGTCTTTCCCGTCAATGTGGCCAATTTTCTGAATGTGGATCCCTCTGAGTTGAATGATTTTATGATAAAAAAAGAGGGGGATGTTATTCAGAAAGGAGATATTCTGGCAGAAACCAAAGGCATTTTCGGCCTTTTTAAAAGTTCTGTGAAGTCCCCTGTGGCCGGAACACTGGATTCCTTTTCCACAGTCACGGGACAGGCGATTATCCGGGAAGATCCGATTCCGGTCAATATCAATGCCTATATTAACGGGGTTATTGATGAAGTGATTCCGGAAGAAGGGGTTGTCATCCGGACTACAGCCGCTTTTGTTCAGGGAATTTTCGGTATCGGCGGAGAGCGCCGGGGTGCCATAAAAATCCTTACCGAAAATCCCGGGGGTACCCTGACTGCTGATTTGATTGATGATTCCTGTAAGGGGAAAGTCCTGGTTGCCGGAGCCTTTATGACACTGGATGCCTTCAAAAAAGCAGAAAAATTGGGTGTGGAAGGTATCATTGTGGGAGGTTTCAATTATAAAGACATTAAAGATATTGTAGGCTATGATATCGGAGTTGCCATTACGGGTGAAGAGCCGGTTCAGACTACCCTGATTGTAACCGAAGGATTTGGTAAAATCCGTATGGCCGAACAAACATTCAAGTTGTTGAAAGACCATGAAGGGGATATTGCGTCTATCAACGGGGCAACCCAGATTCGTGCCGGTGTGATTCGTCCGGAAGTCATTATCTGCCTCGACGAAAAAGCTGATGATAAAGTCAAAGCGGATGATGTAAAAGGCATGGATGTTGGTACGGTTGTCCGGGTAATTCGGGCCCCCTATTTTGGTCTGCTGGGTGAAGTAACAGAATTGCCTCATGCCCTGCAAAAACTGGAATCAGGCTCCATGGCCCGGGTTGCTAAAGTAAAGATCTATGAGCAAAATAAAGAAGTTATGCTCCCCCGCGCCAATCTTGAGATTTATGAGACAAAATAATACAATCCTGTGAATGCAAATTCCGGAACCCCATCGGAGTTTATCCTTTTTTTCAGGATTTATATTTCCTATAATAATCCGGTAAATATTTCCGGATAAACGATAAGCAATGAATGATGACACCATTATGACCTGGAAGATTCACATGGTGAAGCAGAATCCCGGCAAAGGCATTGCCGTTCTGATTTTCATACTTACGGTCTCCTTTTTTGCAGGAATTGCCGGTGGAAACCTTATCTTCCTCTTTTTGTCGCTTGTTGTACTGGGAGGTTATGTTTTACCCTATTTCGTTCCCGTGTATTATACATTGACGGAAAAGGGCATCAGAATCCGCACAGGGTGGATGACGAAAGAGCGGGACTGGAAAGAATTCCGCCGCTGGGAACGGAGTGGAAATGCGCTTAAATTATACACCATGAAAAAGCCTTCCCGCCTTGATAATTACCGGGCCTGGCTTCTCAGAACCGGTCAGAAAGGGGATGAGGTTGAAGCTATCGTGGCACGGAAAATAGGAACCGGTGAATAGACGAATGACTGAGGAAAAAGACAAAAAACAGGTCATGGCAGATAAAATTGCCCAGGCCATCGTCCGCCGGAGAATGTCCGTGCCGGCTGTCTTTTTTATACAGACCTTTAAACCCATGAATTTTATCGGCTCTCAGGCAGTGGTTTTCTTCGGTCCGGTTTTGGAATCCTTTTTTCCCAGTTCAGACATCTATGGATTGGCAGAATTCATGGAAGAAAGGGAAAATGTGGAACGGCTCATGGAACGCATTGAAGCACTGGAAAGCGAAAAAGAACCTGAACCTGAAAAAAAAGAACGGAAAAGGCGCTTTTTTAAGAAAACAAAGAATAAATAATATATTAACTGTCGGCAGACGACATGTGAAGAGTGGAGGATCTATGAAACGAAATGGATTTTTCCTGATCCTGGGCATGATGATTGGAACAGTGGCCCCCCTCCTGGGAGCTCTGGATCCTGTTGCCGTTCCTAAGGAAGGGGACCCGGAAGGCCGGGTTGTTGTACTCAACGCCAATCCGGTGGACCAGGCTTTCAGATATGATATTTTTCAAAAATCCGAAGAGGAACAGGACTGGAATTTCATTATCAGCTATGCACATCTGGACAAAGATATGCATTTTGACATTGATAATGGTGTTCCAACCCGTTTTAAGGTGGCAGCTATCGATAAGGATCTGAACGTTTTGGAAGAAGCTGTTACGGAACCTGTGATCACCGAAGCAATGTGGTTCAATACGAAACGCATCGTTCGTTTTATCACGATGATCCTCTTTTCCGGGATCATTTTATATTATATCCGGAAAGCCCGCCAGATGAAAGAGATTTACCTGCGTCCCATCGCTGGTTTAAAAGCTTTTGAGGAAGCCGTCGGCCGGGCAACGGAAATGGGCAAATCGGTTCTCTATGTTCCGGGAATTATGGATCTTGACCAGGTTGAAACCATTTCCGGTGTGATCATTTTGGGACATGTTGCCAAGATGACCGCCCGGTATGAAGCCAGCCTGAACGTTCCCGTATCACGTTCCCTGGTGATGGAAGCCTCCCGGGAGATTGTGCATGAATCCTATTTGAGTGAAGGACGCCCCGATTTATTTAACCCCGATATGGTCCATTACTACACCGATGATCAATTTGCCTTTGCCGCCGCTGTGGATGGGATTATGCTCCGGGAAAAACCTGCTGCCGTTTTCCTCCAGGGAAAGTTTTATGCCGAATCCCTGATTCTTGCTGAAACCGGGAACTCCATCGGTGCCATTCAGATTGCCGGGACCGGCTCGCCGTCCCAGATCCCGTTTTTTGTAACAGCCTGTGATTATACCTTGATCGGCGAAGAGTTCTTTGCTGCCAGTGCCTACCTGGGAAAGGACCCTAAATTACTGGGTTCCATCAAAGGTCAGGATATCATCAAAGGGGCAATCATGATAACCATTCTCCTGGGGGTGATTTTTGAGTCCCTGGGATTTACATTTTTTAAAGATATTTTCAATCTCTAAAGGAGTAAACGATGTTTCTAAAACGACAAGTTCCATTGGCTATTGTGTTTATTGTCGGCGTGATCATGCTGCTTTCATGGTTTATTCCTCATGAACCCTTTGCCAACCTGGAGATTCATGCAACCCAGTGGTTCGATATCATTGCAAGTTTTGCCATGATCCTGGGGGCTCTGAATCTGTTAAAATTACAGGGAAGAAAAGTGATCCGCCGGCAAAAAGGCTGGTTCTACAGTCTTGCCGCCGTCCTTGGTTTTTTTCTCACCCTCACCTTCGGTTTTTTCTTTAAAGGTGGATATTACCTCGAGGTAAAGGATGTAGGTCCCAATGCTCCATACTTCAATCAAAGAGTCAGTGAAGTCACCCATACAGAAATCGATGCCGTGGAGAGAGCCTTTTCAAAAATCGGGAAGGGAAAACCAATTAACTGCAATTTTTACACACATGGTGGTGCTTTGAAGCTGTACAACGAACTTTCCAGCAAAGGGGCGGTTGTGGAAATCAAACAATTACCCTGGGGAAGTCACCTTCAGGAAAGGGGAACATTCTATAGCTGGATTTTCTATTCCATCTTTACACCCCTTACATCCACCATGTTTGCCCTTCTGGCCTTTTTTGTGGCTTCTGCCTCATACAGGGCATTCAAGATCAGAAACCTGGAAGCCACCATTCTCCTCGCCGCAGGTATCATTATCATGATCGGCCGGGTTCCCCTGGGGGCCTATCTTACCGGATGGCTGCCATCCTGGCTCCAGTGGCTGCATCTGCCAAGACTCCAGGAGTGGATTTATCAGTATCCCAACGCTGCCGGTGCCAGGGCGATTATGATCGGTATCGGGCTCGGTATTGTGGGTACATCCCTCCGGGTGATTCTGGGAATCGAAAAATCATTTATGGGGGAGAAGTAATATGAGTGGCAAATTTAATGCATTTCTGCAAAATCTGGACAAACTGGATCGTCGCATTATCTTTCTCATTATCGGACTGGCTGTGCTATTCCCGCTTCTGGTTCCCCTGAACCTTCCGGTTGAACCTACCGGTCTCACACGGGATGCCTTTGAAACAATCCATAACCTTCCCGATGATGCGACTGTTCTCATTTCATTTGAATATGGGCCGTCCACCAAACCGGAAATCCATCCCATGGCCATAAGTGTGTTGCGGCACTTCTTTGCCCGTGGATATAAAGTGGTGGTTATGTGCCTGTGGCCGGACGGACTGTTTATGGCCCGGGAAGCTCTGGATGAGGTGTTGAACGATGAACGTTTTCGCGATCTGGAGTATGGCGTGGATTATGTGAATCTGGGATACAGGCCCGGTAATGAAGCGGTGATCAAGGGAATTACCAAAAGTTTTGCCGCCAATTTTACCGTGGATTCCAAACAGACGGATATCTCGGAAATCCCCCTGATGAGAGATATCCGGACCGTGGCGGATGTGGATTTTATTTTCAGCCTGTCTGCCGGATATCCGGGCGCTATTGAATGGGTTCTGTATGCCTCAGATCCCCTCCAGATTCCAATCAGCAGTGGAAATGCCTCCATTCAGGTGAATCAACTGCTGCCGTATGTAAAATCAGGACAGATGAAGGGAGTTGTTGCCGGTATGCCCGGTGCCGCCGAGTATGAAGCCCTCATGGTGGAATACGGGCTGTGGAATACCCGTGGGGAAGCGGCAAAATCCATGGATGCACAGTCCATTGCCCACCTGGTGATTGTCCTCTTTATTATCCTGGGAAACATTGCTTATTACGCGAAACGTAAAACCCAAAAGAAGTATTAGGAGGCACCGATGTATAATGATGTTTTTGGCGCCTGGGTTGCTGTCTTTTTAACATTGGCTATCTTCAGCTATCTCTATAAAGACAACCCCTTTTATAAATTGGCGGAACATGTTTACGTGGGTGTTTCCGCCGCACACTGGGCAACGATTGCCTTCTGGAATCAGGTCCGCCCGAATCTTTTCGGCCGGCTTTGGCCCCATGCGGATCCCGAAACCCTCACAGGTTTCAATGTGTTCTGGTATAAGCTCTACAAGGGATTGAACTTAATCAGCGATACGGTCTTCCCTGAAAATGGTATTCCCGGTAATCAGGAACAAAGCTTTATGTATCTGATTGCCCTGATTCTGGGTATCTTTATGCTTCTGCGTCTTTTCCCCAGTATTGGTTGGATCAGTCGCTGGTCCTTGGCCTATGTGGTTGGTATGGCCGCCGGACTCAGACTCTACGGATACCTGAGTTCGGATGTCCTATCCCAGATTCAGGGTACCATCTTACCCCTATGGACCGGAAATCTCGGAGAAAGCATCAATAATATTGTGCTTATTGTCGGAGTGGTCTCCGGCCTCTTCTACTTCTTTTTCTCTGTGGAACACAAAGGCGTTTTTGGGAAGATCAGCCGGGTAGGAATCTACTTTCTGATGATTACTTTCGGCGCATCTTTCGGATTTGCCGTCATGGGCCGTATTTCGCTGCTTATTGGCCGCTTGAAAGACCTGATTGAATTTTCCGGCAAAGAATATGGGTATGCCACCTTTGTTTTGCTTATCATTATGGTGGTAACCATTCTGGTTACATCCAGGAAAGATAAAGAAATTGCCGAGTAAAACGGATAATTACACTGAAAATGGAAAAGGTGTCGCCGACACCTTTTCTTTTTCCCCTTGAAATAATTTTTTAATTTCTCCGTAAACCGGAGGGTTAGATGCTTTTTTCATCCATGAAAGAGTTTATTGCCGAACTGAAACAACGGGGCGATTTATTGGAAATTGACCGGAAAGTAGATCCGTATCTGGAAATCAGTGAAATATCCCATCGGTTTGTGAAAGATGGTGGCCCCGCACTCCTTTTTAACCAGGTTAAAGGGACAGGTTTTCCCGTTACTCAAAATCTTTTCGCATCTCCCGACCGGATTTCCCTGGCATTGGGTGTTTCCCATCCTGATGAAATCGGCAACCGCATCCGGGATATTATCCGGCAAAAGGCTCCCCGGGGATTTATGGATAAACTATCTCTTTTTTCGCGGTTGCTGGAAGCAGCTAAATTCCCGCCGAAACAGGTGAAACAGGCACCGGTTCAGGAAGTGATCCTGACGGGAAAGGATGCCAGCCTTGATGCTCTGCCGGTTATTACCTGCTGGCCCCGGGACGGTGGCCCTTATTTCACCCTTCCCCAGGTAATTACCGAAGATCCGGAGACCGGTATCCGGAATGTAGGTATGTACCGCATGCAGAAATTTGATGCCACAACAACGGGTATGCACTGGCAACAACATAAACACGGGGCATCCCATTTCGAAAAATACCGGAAAATGGGTAAGAAAATGCCGGTCTGTGTGGCTCTGGGAGGGCCACCGGTTCTGACCTATGTCTCTACAGCCCCCTTACCTGAAAATATTGATGAATACCTTTTTGCCGGATTTCTGCAAAAAAAACCTGTTCACCTGGTGAAAAGTATAACATCTGACCTGATGGTTCCTGCAGATGCGGATTTCATCCTCGAAGGATATGTGGATCCCCGGGAACCTTTCCGCACGGAAGGACCCTTTGGGGATCATACGGGATTTTATTCCCTGGAGGATGAATACCCGGTTTTTCATGTCACGGCAATCACTCACCGGAAAGATGCCGTTTACCCGTCCACAATTGTCGGGGTTCCTCCCATGGAAGATTATTGGCTGGGATATGCCACCGAACGGATTTTCCTGCCATTGGCCCAAATGATCATGCCTGAAATCCGGGATTACCACATGCCTCCGGAAGGGGTATTTCATAATCTGGTGTTTGTCTCCATAAAAAAACAATATCCCGGACATGCCTATAAAGTGATGCAAGGATTGTGGGGATTGGGACTCATGATGCTGGCCAAAGTAATTGTGATTCTGGATGAAGAGGTGAATGTTCAGAATCCATCTGAAGCCTGGTGGACTGCTCTGAACCATATTGACCCCCGGCGGGATATTCTTTTTACCCGGGGACCGGTGGATAATCTGGATCATGCATCCACACAGCCGGGCTTTGGCAGTAAAATGGGAATTGACGGAACCCGAAAAATGCCGGAAGAAGGATTTACACGCCGCTGGCCGGATAAAATCACGATGGATGAGGAAATTATTGCCAAAGTAAATGAATATTATCCCGAACTGCTGAAACTGAATGAGCTGTTGAAACATGATAAAACTGGAAAATGAAGAACGGCTCTGGTTTCCTGTGCATGTCAGAGCCAGACATGAACGGACGATTCGTGATGAACTGCTGAAACAGGGCTACGAAGTTTATCTGCCGATGGTCAAACGCAGACGCCGTTGGTCGGATCGCTACAAAATCATCGAATTGCCCCTTTTCTCAGGATACCTCTTTATCAATATGGACCAGCGCTTGAAATACTATGTTCTGGATGTGCCGGGCGTTCAGGGCTTTATCACCTTTCAGGGACAAATGGCCCATATCCCCGATTTCCAGATCGATTTTATCCACAGGATGCTTGAACGCCCTGAAACCTTTGAGGTGGTGAATAAAGTCATAAAGACAGGCCATAAGGTGCGGGTTGTTTCCGGTCCTTTTATCGGGATGAAAGGTATTGTGAAAGATATCAAGAATAGATCCCGCATGTATGTGAACATTGATCATATTCAGCATACACTCTGTATTGAAGTATCGGAATATGATCTGGAACTGATTGGAGATGGAACTTCATAAACGCCCCGGAGTATGATACCAAAACACCGAGAAAAATGAAAATTCACTTGAAATACATCTTATTGCTGTTGATCCCCGCTTTCATCCTGGCCGGACTGCCTGATGGAATTGTCCGGGAAACCGCCGGGGAAAATCAACTGATTCTTCATTTGAGTTTTTCCAATCCTGATTACGAGACTCTTTGGATAGAAGGGCGGGAAAGACACCGGCTCACTTTTTCCCAGTCCAATGCAACCCGGGATGACTCTGTCCGCCTGACCCGTGTGCTTCGATTGCCCCTGGCCTTGACACGGACAGGCAAGCCGGATGTGAGTTTTCAGGTTTTGGAATCCGTGCCTTTTGAAAAAAACCGGCAAAATTCCCCCGGTGAATTTGTTCGTTTTTCCCCGGTGAGAATCTTCAGAACCGTTCCCCTGACAGACCTGATTGTGGATCCTTTTGCCCGTCCCGGTGAATTTATTACCGATGCCCGGCTGATTCTTGACATGAAGCCGGTTCCGGAAAAAAAGGAGACCCGTCCGCCGGCACCGGAGGAAGAGGCTTTTTTCCGGAATGTGGTTATTAATCCGGAAGATGTCCGTATAACACTTCCTGAAGTATCTCAACAACTTCAAAAAGTAATGGGATTTGCAGAAAATGGAACATGGTACCAGCTGGGAGTCCGGGAAACAGGGATTTATGAAATCAGCGGTCAATACCTGGAAGAAAACGGCCTGGTTCTCTCCGGACTGGATAAAAACAGAATTCACATGTATGTCAGCGCCACGCGTGGCCGTCCATATACCCTTGTCCTGCCTGAAAGCCCATATATCCGTGAAATTCCTCTACTCATCACAGGAAATACGGAAGAGCCCATGCAACGACAGGATAAAATTCTCTTTTTCGGGGAAAGTGTTTCCGGGTGGTATTCCCTGTCTGAAGACGGTCCCCAGTATGCTGCATTTGAAACAAATCCTTATGAAACGGTGAATCATTACTGGCTGTTTATTGCCGATATACCGGATCCAAATTCTGAAAGAATGTCCCCGATTCAGGAAAACACCGGCTCGAACGCCGTCAATGTTTCCTATGCCTGGGGACGGATGCATTATGAAAAGGATGAAGTCAATCTGATTCAGGGAGGAACGGACTGGTATGGCGAATCCTTCAGCGGTCCGGGCGCCCTGAGAACAATACAGCTCGCCCTGTTCAATCCGGCTCCTGAATACTGCGAAAATGCTTATATCCGTATTGGCGTCGCCGGTGCATCAAAAACAGGCTTTTCGACACACCGTCATGATTTTGAATTCACTTTGAACAATGAAGTGATATGGGGTGTTATTACGGCTTACGATTATAATGATGCATCCAAGGTTTTTCAGATAAATTCAGGCATACTTCAGGAAAACAATACCCTGCTGATTGAGTACACCGGCAACGGTGATAATACCAAAGCATTTCTTGATTTTGTAGAAATCATATATCCCATGAAGCTGGATGCCACTGATGATTTTTTACGTATCTGGCATCCGGTTGCCAATACTCCATTGAAATTTTCCGTTTCCGGGTTCTCCGGAAACCTGGTGTATGTGTTCGATGTGTCCGATCCCCTGAATCCCCGGTATCAGATAAAAAATCAATCCTCTTTCACAGTAGCCCATGAACGGACCTCTCTGGAAGCCGATTATCTGCTGCTTTCCGAATCGCACTTTAAAGAACCCCTTTTTATGAGTGTTTCTGATATAAGTCCTTTGCTTCCGGAATCTTTTGAACAAACGGATATGGTGATTGTTACACACAAAGATTTTTTACCGGCAGCGGAGCGACTGAAAGAATACCGGGAAAACCATCCCACGTATCCCCTTTCTGTAAGTATTTACACCATGGATGAAATTTATGCCGGATACAGTGGTGGGAATCAGGATCCCCATGCCATCCGGAACCTGCTTTATGATATGACTCAAAGAGCACCTCAGCCTTCTCCCTTTTATCTGGTTCTTTTGGGGGATGGGGATTATGATTACAGGAATATTTCGGGCAAATCCAAAATATTCGTTCCCCAATATGCCATATCCGCCGGATCAATCATTCATACCCGGAATACGGATGATCCCTTTGTCTACCTCAGCAGCGTATCCGATGAAAGTCCTGATATGGCTGTCGGTAGAATTCCGGTGAATTCCCCGGAGGAGGCTCAAAACTACGTCCAAAAAATCATAGACTATGAAACCCGGAAAACGCCGGGTGAATGGCAGATGCGGGCAACCCTTGTGGCTGATGATCCGACCAATCCCTGGCCAAACGAACCGGAATTTATCAAAGATACAGAGTATAAGATTTTGCCTGTTTTGCCGAAAGCCATGAAATTTCACAAAATCTATCTGACTGAATTCCCCGAACTTTATGATCCCACGATTGGGTCTATGGGACGGGTAGGCGCCCGGGAAGCCATCCTGGAAGCTTTTCAACAAGGAACGGTCCTCATGAATTACATCGGGCATGGTTCCCCCTTTGTCTGGGCCCAGGAATATGTTTTTACGAAGGACCGGGATCTGAACCAGGTACGGACAAACGGCATGTATCCCTTTATTGTGGCAGCTACTTGCGACTGGGGCCGTTCGGATTACATTGGAATCCAGAGTATGGCCGAAGAGATGGTTAACCTCACAGATAACGGAGCAATCGGTGCAATCGCCAGCACCCGCGGTGTAATAAACCTGGATAATGTGGATTTCACCCGGAAAATGTACAACGCTCTCTTTCCGGATGCCCAAAACAGTACCCGCTGTGTCACTGTGGGAAATGCATATCTTCAGGGTAAAATTCAGGCCTGGAGTAATTTGAATGTGTCCAAATTCCAGTATTTCGGAGATCCGGCCCTTATGCTGGCTATTCCCCAAATGGGTGGGGAAATCCACGTGGAAAACCAGGATACATTGAAAGCACTGAGCCTGGTCAGCGTGAAAGGATCTGTCCTTGACCTGCAGCAGGAGAAAATTACTGATGAAGGGTTAACCGGCTGGATAGAACTTGTGGATTCGGATAAACAGATTGCCCGGGATTACCGGTATTTATCCGGGGGGACTTACCGGACCGGAACCTTGTATTACACACTTCCCGGTTTCCGGCTTTTCACCGGTGCCATTAGCATTGAAGACGGGGAGTTCAATGCGCGTTTCATGATTCCCAAGGATATCCGGTATGAGGGAAATAACGGAAAAATCCGCCTGCGCTATGCATCTCCGGATTATCGTATCGAAGGCGCCGCTTTTATCGATAGCCTGATTCTGGCCGGCTGTTCCGATACGGTATCATCAGACTTTGCCGGACCGGAAATTACTCTTCTGACCCGGGGAGAAAGTTTCGCTTCATCCTTAATCCTCGTCAGCGATACGGCGAATCTGATCATTCGTATCAAAGATCCTTCCGGTATCAATATTACCGATGCGACGGGACATGCCATATTAATGCGGATGCAGGGAACGGAAACCAATCTGACTCAAAAGTTTATCTATGATAAAGATTCCTGGCAGGAGGGAAGCATTATCCTGCCGGTAAGGGACTGGTTCAGTGAAGGTGAACAGACCCTCGAAATCTCAGCTTTTGACAATTTTAATAATTTTTCCGGTGAAACATTTTATTTGCTGGTTGTTTCAAGCGGTGAGAGTATTCTCACCGATGTCATGAATTTTCCCAATCCTTTCAGGGAATCCACCCAGTTCACCTTTCACAATATGCAGGCCGGGGAGGCAGAGATAAAAATTTACACCCTGTCCGGTTCGCTGCTGCAATCTCTTCATGGAGGATTTGTTGAGAAAGGGTTTAACCGGATTCCTTGGGATGGCCGGGATCGCTATGGTGAGTGGCCGGCTGCCGGTATTTATATGTATACACTGTCCCTGAAACATGATGCCGGAGAGTCTTCCTGCCGGGGAAAACTGGTGATTTTACCATGAGTGTTTCAAAATTGCCTGCCATTGTCCTTGCGTCCGCATCCCCCCGGCGAAAAGATATTTTAAAAGAGATGGGTTTTTCCGTCCGGGTTTTTCCATCCGGTTTCCGGGAGGAAATACTGGAAGAAAAAAATCCGGTCCGTTTTGCCATGGCGGCTGCCTATGCCAAGGGAAAGGATGTATCACTCCGGTTTCCTAAGGAAGTGATCGTCTCAGCCGATACCGTTGTCACATACAAAGGACTTCTGTTGGGAAAACCTGCCAACCGGGACGAAGCCATCCGCATGCTGAAAACTCTCAGCGGAAAGACCCATACCGTCATAACAGGTTTATCCATTTTTTATCCCCTGAAAAAGAGGGAATATACCGGATATGAAAAGACGGATGTCACCTTCCGGGACCTGACAGAGGATGAAATAATACGCTATGTCGATGTAAACAAACCCTTTGACAAGGCAGGCGCCTATGGCATTCAGAATATTTCCATCCCCCTTGTTTCCCGGATCGATGGATCCTATTTCAATGTCGTTGGTTTTCCCGTTTCTCATTTTTATATTCACTGGCGTGAAATCACGACGGCTGAATGATATGTTAATGATACTTGTGGACAGTGATAAAGGCAGAACCACTCTTTGTTTTCATCGATTGCTTCGTCGTTAAAATAATCTGCCGGACAAGGAGGAATTGTGACAAATAATGGGAAATTGGATGAACTGATTAGTCAGGATAAGCTGGATCAGATGTCTTCATCAGACAAAAACTCGATTAATTCCGTGGCAATTATCGGTCAGGGCGTTATCGGTCGGGGACTCACCTGGGCCATTGCCTCCAAGGGCATTAGTGTGCTTGCCGTGGAAAAAAATGAGGAGGAAGCTCATAAAGCCCGGGAATTGATGTTTGCCGAAATGCGGGACGAAATCAACCGCTGGCGTATGACGGAAGGCGAAAAGAAAGCGATTACGTCCCGAACACAGTTCACCGGTGATTTTGATGCGGTGTCTTCCGTTGATCTCGTCATTGAGGCCGTTCCGGAAAACCTCAAGCTGAAACAGGAAATCTTTCAGAAACTGGATTCCAATGTATCCCCCAAAGTCATTTTCGTGACCAGTACATCCACGTTGTCGATTACCGAACTTGCCAACGCTACGAAACGTCCCGATAAGGTGGTGGGACTCCATTTTGTCAATCCTGTACCTAAAATTCCTCTTACTGAAGTAGTACGCGGGCTCCACACTTCGGATACAACATACAAGAAAATTCACGATTTTGTGGAACAGCTGGGTAAAACGGCTGTGGAAGTCTATGAATATCCCGGTTTTGTGACCACCCGGGTTATCATGCCCATGATCAATGAAGCCATGCATGTGGTGATGGAAGGGGTTGCCACTATAACGGGTGTAGATACCGCCATAAAACTGGGGTATAAACTCCGTAAAGGTCCCCTGGAACTGGCCGATAGCATGGGACTCGATTCCGTTCTTTTCTGTATGGATGTTCTGTTTCATGAATTGGGGGATTTGAAATTCCGGCCTTGTCCCATCCTGAAAAAACTGGTACGGGCAGGTCATTACGGACTTAAAACCGGTAAAGGATTTTATGTCTATGACGAATCAGGTAAACTTATAAAAGAAAATAAACTCTGAAAGGCAGAGTTCTTATGAAAGTACTTGTTATTAACTCCGGAAGTTCTTCCATTAAATACCAGCTCATTGATACAAAGGCTGGTATATCTCTCGCCAAAGGACTGGTGGATCGGATCGGACTGAGCAACAGCTCATTAAAACAAAGCCGCGAAGATGGTCATAAAATTAATCTCTTCGGGGAGATTTTCGAACACTCTCAGGCGCTGGAATATATTCTGGCGGCTCTGACCAGCGAAAAACACGGAGTGATTAAATCCCTGGATGAAATTGATGCTGTCGGACACCGGCTGGTCCACGGTGGTGAGCATTTCAAGGCCAGCATACTTATCACCGATGAGGTGATGGATGTTCTGAATGAGTGCATCGATCTTGCCCCCCTTCACAATCCCCCCAATATCAAGGGTGTCCTGGCAGCCAGGGCTCACCTGGGGAACACGCCCATGGTGGGTGTATTCGATACGGCTTTTCATTCAACGATGCCCGATTATGCCTATATTTACGGGATCCCTTATGAACTTTATAAGCGGTACGGTATCCGCCGTTACGGTTTTCACGGGACATCACATCGTTACGTATCCCAGGAATTTGCCCGGATGTACAATAAAGATATCTCATCCCTGAAGCTTATTTCCTGTCACCTGGGAAACGGCGCCTCGGTAGCGGCTGTTCAATACGGTAAATCCATTGATACATCCATGGGCTTTACTCCCCTTGAAGGGCTTGTAATGGGGACCCGCTCCGGTGACGTGGATCCGGGGGTCATCCTGCAAATTGCCGCGAAAGAGGATCTGGATGTCAGTGATCTCAATAATCTGCTGAATAAGCACGGCGGCATGCTGGGGATTTCCGGCTTGTCAAGCGATATGCGCGACATTGAAGAAGCTATGAAAAAAGGCGATGAACGGGCAATCCTGGCGATGAATGTTTACAATTACCGACTAAAAAAGTATATTGCTGCTTATGCCGGAGCCATGGGAGGTGTGGACGGCATCATTTTTACCGGAGGTATCGGTGAAAACGGTCCCCTTACCCGGAAAGGAGCCCTGGAAGGACTTGAATTCATGGGTATTCGCCTGGATGAATCCCTGAATGAATCCATGATCCGGGGAAAGCAGGGTGAAATCAATTCTCCCGATGCACCCGTGAAAGTGACTGTGATACCCACAAACGAAGAACTGGTCATAGCCCTGGATACGGAAGCTATCGTATCGAAACGCTTTACAGAATGATCACTTTTCCTTAAATTTCCACGCTGAGTCGGAAATATTACAAGGTATTGTTGTCTGTGTGATGCTCAGCTTGCCTGAGCATTCTTATATAGGAGGATAAAAAAAAGATTATGCAAACCCGGGAGCAGCTTTCAGAGCGTTTTGAAACACTGAAGGATAAAATCGGGGAAGTTGCCGGATATATCGACCTGGAAAGAAAAAATGAGCGGATCAAAGAGCTCAGGGATAAAACGATGGATCCGGATTTTTGGCAGGATAACCTGAGAGCCCAAAAAATAACCAAAGAAATTTCCGACCTGGAATACGAAATCAAACGGTGGAATACCATCCTTGAACTCCGGGAAGATGCGGATCTCCATTTCATGATGGCAGACGAGGATCCGGACCTTTTAGAGGAGCTCCCTGCAATCCTGGATAAACTGGAGGATGAAATTACCTCGCTGGAAACCGAAAAACTCCTGTCGGGCGAACACGATAAAAAGAATGCCATTTTTGTAATTCATCCCGGGGCGGGAGGGACCGAGTCTCAGGATTGGGCGGATATGCTGTTTCGCATGTATACGCGCTGGTTTGAAAAACGGGGATTTGAATATACGGTTCTTAATTATCAGCCCGGTGACGAAGCCGGAATCAAAGAGGCGGTAATAGAAGTCAAGGGTCCCTATGCCTATGGATATCTTTCTGCTGAAACCGGAGTGCACAGATTGGTCCGTATTTCTCCCTTCGATTCCAATGCCCGGCGGCATACAAGTTTTGCTTCTGTGTTTGTCTACCCCGAAGTGGACGACGAAATAGATGTTGACATCAATCCCAAAGATTTACGTATCGACACCTATCGCGCCAGCGGTGCGGGCGGACAGCATGTGAACAAAACCGATTCGGCCATCCGGATTACCCATATCCCCACGGGTATTGTTTCAACCTGCCAGAATGAACGGTCCCAGCATAAAAACAAAGAAATGGCCATGAAAATCCTCAAATCCCGCCTGTATCAACTGAAAAAGGAGGAAGAGAAAAGTAAAAAAGCCGATCTGGAAAAAGATAAAATGGAAATCGGCTGGGGCAGCCAGATTCGATCGTATGTTTTTCAGCCTTATACCCTGGTTAAAGACAACCGGACCAAATACGAAACCGGGAACATTCAGGCAGTGATGGACGGGGATCTGGACGGGTTTGTCAATGCCTGGCTGGCCTATTCTCACAGTCAACGGGATGATTAGACAGGAGCAATTTAAATGAGTAGTAATGAGCATCAGAAAAAACATTCCACTCTCCAGGATATTTTAACTCTGAGAAAAGAAAAAATCCGTCAATTGCGGGAGATGGGTGTAAATCCCTATCCCTATGCCTTTGACGTAAGCCATAAATCAGCTGATATTGTTGAACAGTTTGAATCCCTTGAGAATCAACAAGTCTCGGTTGCCGGCCGGATTATGTCTGTCCGGATCATGGGAAAAGCCAGCTTTGCCCATATTATGGATGCCAAAGGGAAAATTCAACTCTATCTCTCCCAACGGGACATCGGCGATGAATCCTATACCGTATTTAAAATGCTGGATATCGGTGATTTTATCGGTGTGAAAGGTGTGGTAATGAAAACCCGGACCGGAGAGGTAACGGTTAAAGGGGACAACCTGACGCTTTTAAGTAAAAATATCCGTCCCCTGCCCATTGTGAAGGAAAAAGACGGTGTGCTTCACGATGCCTTCAGTGACAAGGAACTCCGGTACCGGAAACGCTATCTGGATCTGATTGTCAATCCGGCGGTCCGGGAGGTTTTTATCCAGAGGGCAAATATCATGCGTTGGACCCGGGAGTTTTTTGACGCACGGGGCTATCTGGAAGTAGAAACGCCGGTTCTTCAGCCCATCTACGGGGGAGCAAGCGCCCGCCCCTTTATAACACACCACAATGCACTGGATACGGATTTTTACCTGAGAATTGCTGACGAACTCTATTTGAAACGCTTAATTATCGGTGGCTTTGAAAAGGTCTATGAAATTGCTAAAAATTTCCGGAATGAGGGGATGGACCGGACCCATAACCCGGAATTTACGGCGATAGAATTTTATGAAGCGTATGTGGACTATGAATATATGATGGATCTGGTGGAGGATTACATCCGGACCATTGCAGAGAAATCCGGCAGATTGACTCTAAAGTATGGTGATGAAACTCTGGATTTCAGCCGTCCCTTTGCCCGGAAAGCCATGTTTGATCTCTTTGAAGAATCCCTCGGGCAGGATATTCGTGACTATGATGTTCCCGAACTGAAAGTACTCTGTAAGGAACGGGATGTGGACTTTGATCCGGCCTGGAATTACGGGCAGTTGATCGATGAATTATTCAGTGAATTTGTGGAACCGCGGCTGATAAATCCCACTTTTGTGATTGATTATCCCAAAGCCATTTCACCTTTGGCCAAAACCAGGCGTGACGGGAATACACGGTTTGTGGAGCGTTTTGAACTCTATATCGGCGGATACGAATATGCCAACGCCTTTTCAGAGCTGAATGATCCGGAGGATCAGCGGGAACGGCTGGAAAGTCAAGCAAAACTCAGGGAATTGGGTGATCTGGAAGCACAAGTGGTGGATGAAGATTTTCTGCAGGCTGTCGAAACAGGGATGCCTCCGACCGGAGGAGTGGGCATCGGTCTGGACAGGCTCGTGATGCTCATGACCGGCCAGACCTCCATTAAGGATGTCATTCTCTTTCCGGCCATGCGACCGGAAAATCCCTAAAAACCAAAACGGATAAACCATTTGAAATTTGAATTTTTTTTGGCGTATCGAAGCCTTATTCGTTCACGGGGCAATCGCTTTATCCCCTTTATCCGTACCCTGGCGGTTACGGGGATGGTAATCGGTACGGCGGCCCTTACGATCACGGCCGGTATCCTCAATGGTTTTGAAGAAAACATGATTGAAAAAATTACGGGATTTGATGCCCATCTGCGGATATCTAATCTCCGTGATTCTTTTTTCCGGAGTGATACATCCCTCACACAAAATCTCTTAACCATTCCACATATACAGATTGTTGCACCTTATCTGGATGAAGAAATTATCATCCGGTATCAGGACCGGTCCGAGGGCATTTTATTCGAATGCATGGAAGAGGAAGATTTTCGCCGCATCCTCATGCCGTCCAAAAAACCATGGGCCGGGAGTGTCGATTTCTCCGGAGACGGAATTTATCTTGGAAAAGGCGTTTCGGATATCCTGGGTGTGTCACTCGGCGATACTGTGGACCTGCTTCTCATCAAAGGATTGCCCTCCCCCACAAATCCGGCACGAATACAAGCGGCGCTTGTTACCGGGATTTTTTCCACGGGGATCTCTGAGTATGATAAATCTCTGGCCTACGGCGGACTGGATTTAGGGCAGTCTTTTCTGACAGTGCCCGGTCGGATTTCCGGCTATCAGATACTGCTGGATGATACAAAGGTTACGGAATGGGTCAGTAATGCCATTGTGGATAAACTGCCCTATCCCTATTACAGTGTCAGCTGGAAGGACCGGCACTATACTCTTTTCAGATGGCTTGAAACACAAAAACTCCCCATTATCCTGATCTTTGGATTAATTGCCCTGGTGGCGGCTGTGAATATCATTTCCACTCTGGTAATGATCGTCCTGGTGAAGGAAAAGGAGATTGCGGTATTGAAATCTATGGGGATGGCATCCCGGCGTATAAAGAAACTTTTTCTGATGGACGGACTGATTATCTCATTAACGGGGTCTATACTGGGGGTACTTTTATCCCTTTTTATTGAATGGGGACAGATGACTTTTGGGTGGTTCACTATTTCGTCCGATGTCTACTTCATTGATCGTGTGCCTGTTTCCATCAATCCCCTTATTGCTCTGATTGTCATGGGCACTGCCATTGTTTTGGCCCTTGTTTCATCTTTTTATCCGGCGGCGAAAGCATCAGCCGTGAAACCGGTAGAAATATTGCGATATGAATAAGCAATCCCTGAAAACAGATTTTCTCATTGCCTTTCGTTATTTCAGAACCCGCCGAAAGGTGGGGATGGCTTCTGCTACCTCCCTGATCACACTGGTAGGAGTAGCCGTCGGAACCATGGCGATTCTCGTGTCCATGAGCGTTTTGAATGGTTTTAAGGGAGTGATTACCCAGAGGACCCGTGATATGGAACCGGATCTGAAAATTCATGTCCGGAGCCTGACGGCTGAAGAACAAGAGGAATTGTTGAAAGATCTGGAACATCAGTTTCCTGAAGACACTTTTATGCCGGTGATGAACCGGAAAGTGATCGCTTCCGGAACGAAACAGCGCCTTATTCAATTGAAAGGAATCCACCCGAAAACTTTCGATACCATGATGAGAATGAGTCCTTACCTCGCTTATAAAGGTTTTTTGACGGATGATATTACCCGAACCGATTTTCCTGAAATTATTCTGGGAAGCGGCCTGGCTTATGACCTGGGCGTGACGATTGGAGATACGGTGACACTCATCAGTCCCATCGATATCGAAAGTTTTTCCGCCCCGATTTTAAAAGCTGTTTTGAAAAACACTTTTGACGTGAATGTCTTTAATTATGATGATATGCTTGGACTGATCCATCTTCAGGATATGCAATATTTTCTTGATGATCCCGGATGGCATGAGATATATGTCCGCTCTGAAGATCCGGATGCCCGGGAGAAGATTTCTGCTCTGTTACCGGATAACATTCCCTGCATTCCCTGGCAGGAGGAACACCGTGAACTCTTTGCCGCCATGGAAATGGAGAAAAAAGGGACGTTCCTTGTCCTGAATCTGATTATTCTCCTGGCAGGATTCAATCTTGTCAGCTCCCTGATCATGCTTCTGCTGGAGAAAAAGTGGGAAATCGGCATTTTAAAAAGTATGGGACTCCAGGATAAAGATGCCTTCAGGATCTATTTTATATTGTCCTGGATTACCGGAGGTATTGGCATGCTGATCGGCCTTTTGGGTTCCCTGCCCCTTTTGCTTTGGCAACAGTTCCGTCCCTTTATTAAACTACCCCAGGATGTATATTTCATCACCTATCTCCCCGTCCGGGTTATGCTGCCGGATGTGATTTTAACTATTCTGGTGCTGATTGCCATCATATCACTTGCCGGACTCCTGCCTGCGCGGCAGTCCGTCAAATTAAAACCCCTGGATTCAATTAAAGTAAAGATGTAGCCTATGACGGAAAAACACATATTGAATGCCTATGGCATTCGGAAAACCTACCGATCCGGATCAGATACCCTTCTCATTCTGGATGATGTATCCTTAAAGCTTTACCCCGGCGATTTCGTCTCCCTCATGGGAGTGTCCGGTTCGGGGAAATCCACATTTTTAAATATACTGGGAACGATGGACGCGCCGGATACGGGACATGTTTTGATTCACGGGATCGATACGGTTTGTTTGAAGGAATCCGAACTGGCGGAATTTAGACGGAAACATATCGGGTTTGTTTTTCAGTTCCACTATCTCCTGCCTGAATTTTCCATTTGTGAAAATGTGGCCATGCCCCTTATGATTGCCGGAGAATCACGGACACATGCTTTGAAAAAGGCGCTTGAACTTATGGATTACCTGGGTATTGTCGAAAGGCGGGATCATTTTCCGGCGGAAATTTCCGGAGGTGAAAAGCAACGGGCAGCCATTTGCAGGGCATTGATCGCCCGACCGGATATCATTTTTGCCGATGAACCTACAGGCAATCTGGACCGGGAAACCGGAAATCAGGTACTGAACCTTTTTCAAAAAATCAACCGGGATTTTAAGCAGTGTTTCTTTTTAGTAACCCACGATGAATCCATCGGTGCCATTGCTTCAAGGCAATACCTGTTGAAAGATGCAACCCTGATTGAAAAAAAAGGAGAATTGGTTTCATGCTTATGAATTCTTATATGCCGGTCCGCCTTTTCTGGGGTCGGAACTGTCTGAAAGAAAATACATATTCCATAAGTGAACTGGGACAAAAAGCCCTGATTGTCACTGGTCGCCATTCTGCTGAAAAGAGCGGGGCACTGGAGGATATGAAAACAGTGCTGAAAAAGTCCGGTGTTTCCTTTATCCATTTCAATGAGGTGACTGAAAATCCTCTGGTTAAAACGGTTCAGAAAGCAGTGGATCTGTGCAAACGGGAAAAATGTGATTTTATTGTTGGCATCGGCGGAGGGAGCCCGGTGGATGCAGCCAAAGCTGTGGCTGTGGCGGTTTTCAATAAAATGAAAGCACGTGACGTGTATGATGTCCGGCGTATTCAGGGAGCTTTACCTCTGGTGACAGTGCCCCTGACCTCCGGGACCGGTACGGAAGCCACACCCTTCAGCGTGCTGACTGATGAAGAAAACGGTAAAAAGGCCGGATTTGGTCACGATGCCGTGTTTCCCCGTGTTTCTTTTTGCGATCCTGCTTACACCATAACTGTACCGCCTGTCGTCACACGGGATACAGGACTGGATGCCCTGAGTCACCTGTTAGAGGGCGTTTTTTCCACCAAAAGAAATGTGATCTTATATCCCCTGATTCGTCAGGGCGTTTTGGATATTATGCAATGGCTTGATAAAGCCATTGAGGATGGAAACAATCTGGAAGCCAGATCCCGTTTGATGATGGCTTCTCTTTGGGGCGGAATTGTTATCGCTCAGACCGGCACAACACTTCAGCATGCCATCGGCTATCCTCTGACAGTCCGTTACGGTGTAAGCCATGGACGGGCAAACGGATTGGTTCTCTCTGCCATATACCGACTTTATTATCCGGCTGTGAAAGATGCATTACACCGGGTGTTCGGCTCCGATACCATTTCTCTTGGTGACAGGCTCAATGACTGGCTGTCTCTCTTTGAATTGACGGAATCCCTTTCCATATCAGAAGAAAGTATCCCGGACATGGCCAGGGAAGTCATGAGTGCGCGGAACATGGCAAATAATCCCCTTTCTGTCAATCAGTCGGATATCGAAGCACTCTACCGGACCCTTTTCTAAGAGTAACGACAAATTGACATATATTATAGTCAAAATGGCAATTTAGTCTTGTGGCACGGGAATTGTTGCTATAAGATTGAATGGAAAAATGTGAAAACAAAAAAACAGGAGATAGATATGGGTAAAATGATTGGAATTGACCTTGGGACCACAAATTCATGTGTTGCAATCATGGAAGGTGGCGAGCCGAAAGTATTGGTAAATGCTGAGGGCGGACGGACCACCCCTTCAGTGGTTGCGTTTAAAAAAAATGGTGAAAGGCTGGTGGGTGCTTCAGCCAAACGGCAGGCGATTACAAACCCGGCAAACACCATCTTTTCCATAAAACGTTTCATGGGGCGACGGTACCAGGAAGTGGGGACTGAAATTCATGAAGTTCCTTTTAAGGTTGAGAAAGGCCCCAATGATGATGTCCGTGTCCGGGTGGAAGACAAGTTATTTTCACCACCGGAAATCAGTGCCATGGTCCTGCAGAAAATGAAACAGATTGCCGAAGAATATCTGGGTGAAAAAGTGACGGAAGCGGTCATTACCGTGCCGGCCTATTTTAATGATTCCCAGCGGCAGGCTACAAAGGACGCCGGTAAAATTGCCGGACTTGAAGTGAAACGGATTATCAATGAACCGACGGCTGCGGCACTGGCTTACGGACTGGATCGGAAAAAGGAAGAAAAAGTTGCCGTCTTTGACTTAGGGGGTGGAACCTTTGACATTTCCATCCTGGAAATTGGCGACGGGGTTTTTGAAGTAAAATCCACAAACGGAGATACTCACCTGGGTGGTGATGACTTCGACCAGAAACTTATCGATTATCTCGTATCAGAGTTCAAGAAACAGGAAGGGATCGACATTTCGAAAGATCCCATGGCAATGCAGAGACTGAAAGAAGCAGCTGAAAAAGCTAAGATTGAGCTCTCTTCGTCCATGCAGACAGAAATCAATCTGCCCTATCTGACGGCAGATAATACAGGTCCCAAGCACCTGAATATTTCATTAAGCCGTGCTAAGTTCGAACAGCTCACCTCTGAACTGGTTCAGCGGACAAAGGAACCCTGTATAAATGCCCTGAAAGATGCAGGGTTATCCAAAAGTGATATTGATGAAGTGATTCTCGTTGGTGGGTCCACAAGAATCCCAGCCGTGCAGGAAATGGTGAAATCCATTTTCAATAAGGAACCTAATAAATCTGTGAACCCGGATGAAGTGGTGGCTATCGGAGCTGCCATTCAGGGTGGTGTGCTTCAGGGTGACGTGAAAGATGTCCTTCTTCTGGATGTTACACCTCTCTCTCTCGGTATTGAAACACTGGGTGGTGTCTTTACAAAACTGATTGAGCGGAATACAACCATCCCCACGAAGAAATCAGAAATATTCAGCACAGCTGCCGACAATCAGTCCACTGTGGAAATCCATGTCCTTCAGGGTGAACGTTCACAGGCAGCCTATAATAAGACTCTGGGACGTTTTATTCTGGACGGCATCCCGCCGGCTCCCCGTGGTATTCCTCAAATCGAAGTGACATTCGATATCGATGCCAATGGTATTCTGAATGTTTCAGCTAAAGATAAAGCCACCGGTAAAGAACAGAATATCCGGATTGAAGCCTCAAGCGGACTGACGGAACAGGAAATCGAGAAAATGAAGCGGGAAGCAGATGCGCACGCAGCGGAAGATGAAAAATGGAAGAAAGTGGTTGAACTAAGGAATCAGGCAGATACACTTATCTACCAGACCCGGAAGCAATTTGACGAACTGGGTGACAAACTGACGGAGGATGAAAAGAAGCCGGTTGAGGAAGCTCTGAATGAACTTGAAAAAGTCAAAGACAGCAGCGATCCGGATCTTTTGAAGAGCAAAATTGATGATGTGACACAGAAAATGATGAAAATATCCGAGAAACTCTATCAGCATGCCCGTCAACAGGAAAGTGCCCAGGGTGCTGCAGGTGCCGAACCGGCCGAAGGTGAAAAGAGTTCCGGCGGAAACGGTTCTGAAGAATCCGTGGAAGATGCGGACTTTGAAGTTGTGGACGATCAAAAATAAGAGACCATAAATCAACCGATTATACGGTGAAAAGGGCGGTTTAACCGCCCTTTTTGTTTACAATTATTCCCATTTTCTTTAGCTTACATTGATAAAAAAGAAACGGTATGAAACAGAACAAAACCCACCATCCCCATCATTATCCTCCGAAAACTATTATTCCTTTTATCCTGGTTTTTTTACTGGGGCTTTTTGTGGTTGTTCTCTTCAATCCCAGGTTTTGGTTCAAACCGCTCTCAGGGTATATGACCCGGCAGCTGAAACAACATCTGAATGCAGAGTTTCTGATTGGGGCCGTTGAAGGGAATTTTAACCGGGCTATTTATGCCGACTCCCTCCAAATTCTAAATAATGAACAGGCTTTTGCTTTTAATGCTGACCAGGTATCGGTCTCCTATAAAAATATAGTTTTCCTGGCCATGACCCGCACTATCGATACGCTGAGTCTCGTCAACCCGGTATTGAAATCGGGTCCGGCTCTTTCCCACCAGGCTGATGAAAATATTACCGGTGCCCTGATGAAAATACTTGATGAATTTCCTGCGCTCAAAATCAATACCCTCTTAATTCATCAAGGTCAGATGATTCGCTCTCAGGCAGATGGTGAAGAACTTCAAATACGGGATATTTCCGGTGTCTTTGCTGTCAATACACGGGGTCCGAGAACCCGGCTGGATGTCCGTTTCCTTTCGTTTATGATTCCTGAAAAAAAGCTGACTGTAGACAGCCTGAAATTTTCGGTGACCGCTTCGGAAGGACTTGTCAAGATTCATAATCTCTCTGCCTGGCTGGACGAGATGAAGATTAATCTCTCTGGAAAACTCCAGCCTGTTCAGGCTCTTCCCTTCAAAGGAGAAGTCCTTATACAGCAGTTTCATCCTTCCCGGTGGATCCCCCGGTTTGAATCGTATCCCGATGATGTGCTGGATATTCTCGTGGATTTTTCCGGGAACCGGGATCATTTGCGGGGAAATTTTTCCATTCAGGGTTTGCTGGCTCACGATATTCTGCGCCAGTGTGAAGGAAGTATCCGCCTTCTGCATGACAGGGCAGAACTCCGTCATGTGACTTTTAAAAACACACATCTCGATGCCATGATACGGGATTTAAGTTTTGATCATGGTGCCCTTAGTCTTGATGGCCATATTGACCGGATAGCCTTTCCTAAGGAATCTCCCTTTGCCGATATGACCGCTGCCGGTGATGTTACGGCTTCAGGTCGTTTCCCGGATTCACTGATGATTCATTATGGATTATCAGGTGATTATAAAAATGAGCTTTCAATAGATGCTATTGAAGGTCAGGTCCTCTATCAGAATCAAAGACTTGTTTTTGTGGATACAACGAGGATACGCCTTCCGGGTCTGCATTTGGATCTCAGAGGACATATTGATTCCTTGTCCACATTGGATCTCCGCTTTGATATGACAGCCAATGATTTCCGGTATGAATTGAATTCCTCGGACCTGCTTGAGCTTGGGGATGCAAGGATCCAGGGACGCCTGCAGGGACACGTGGCCAACCCCGACATATCAGCTATTTATCTTATCAATGAAGCCTCTCTGAATCATTATCGAATTTCACGGGCCCGGGGGGCGGCGTCTGTCGGCAAGGTCATGAATCATCCCTCAGGCAATCTCTATATGGATTTGACCGGGCTTGAAATTCCCCCCTATACTATCAATAATGGCGGCACGTTCCTTGAATTTAAGAATGATACGGTCCTGATCAGTTCGTTTTCACTCAATACAGATGAGAACCGGATGGAGTTTATCGGGAAACTCACACTGGACAGTCTGCTGATTATTCAGGAATTTGCCGCGAATCTCCGGGGAAACAATCTCTTTCTTCAATCCCCCGTTAATATAAATCTCAGGCAGAATCAGGTGCATGTTTCGCCTGTAACGATGCAATTTAATGAAGGAATCCTCAAAGGGGAAGGCTCGTGGGATATGTCCCGCCGGTTCCTTGTCAATCTCCAGGGTGAATCTCTGGATTTGTCTGAATTGCTGTCAGTGGGGACCCGAAAAATCGATGCCGATGGTATGATGGATTTTCAACTTCGCCTATCAGGCAATCAACAGGCTCCGATCCTTCATTTTAAAGGAGAAGTAAAAGATTTTATCTATGGTCAATATCACTTTGAAAACCTTTCGGCGGATTTTACCTACAGGGATTCACTCCTGATACTTGAAAAAGCCGACATTGCTCAAAATCCGCGGGATTATATTAACCTTTTCGGACAATTTCCCCTCTATCTTACCTATGAAGACAGCCTGCTGTTGAATTTTCCCCGGAATGATCCCTTTACTTTAACCATGGAGGTCAATCAGTTTTCCACCGGAATATTCTCATCACTCCACAAGACCATACAGGAGATTGACGGTGTAGCCAATGGGATTATGACAGCTGGTGGATCCTACCGGGATCCGGAATTTCTTTTAAATCTTACTCTGGAGGATTTTCGTCTGAATGGATTCGCTTTTGACAGGATTCAGTCCCGGTTGGAGTATGAAAATCAAATGATTTCTATACAAAATTTTGCTCTGATCAGCAAATCCGGCAGTTATTCTTTAAGTGGTTTCTATCCTGTGGATTTGAGCTTGCAGCCTGTCTCCCGCCGGGTTAATCCCCAAGACAGTGTATCAATCCGCCTGGTAGGAAGAGACAGCAGTTTGACCTACCTGGAACCCATGATTCGGGTAGTGGAAGGATCGCAGGGGGACTTTATTACGGAGCTTGAGCTCAGCGGTTCTCCTTTGAAACCGTCACTCAACGGTCAGCTTCTTCTGGAAAAAAGCAATCTGACTATCAAAAATCTCTTAAATCCGGTCCGGAATGTACAGGGAAGCTTTCTTGTGCATGACAATACCATTGATGTGAATCTCAAGGGAAATTTGGAAAAAGACGATCCCCATCTTTTTAACCTGAACAGGGATGTGGCTAAAAACCGAAATGTTTCCATGACGGGCCGGATCAATATCCAGAATATCTTTAATCCCGAACTGGATTTACGCTTGAGGGGAAAGGAAATTTATATCCGGAGTTTGAATAGCCGTATCGATCTGATCGGGGATGGGGATATCACCATTCAGGGCCGGGATACCATCAGGGCCGAGGGGATTTACGCCGCAAGGGAAGGGGTGTTGAACTTTGATTTTAAACGGCCGGACCAAAACAGAATCCGACAAAAGCGGAAACGTGTCTTTGAATATATCCTCGAAATACCTATGGACGGCAATGTCTTTTTACGGAATGAGTTGATTGACGCCGAACTGGAAGGCGACATTGTATTGGAAAAGCGGGCTGAGGAACCGCAGCTCCTGGCCGGCAACCTGTCCGTCCGTTCGGGAAAGTTTTACTACTACAGCGCCATTTTCGATATTGAATCAGGTGAAATCACCTTTGATCCCTATGCCAACAACATTACATTGAATTTCCGGGCTGTTACACCGGTCCTGGACGGCTCAAACCAGGTGATTGCTACCCTGATGGGAGATATTGATAAACCCTCTATTGAACTTACGGATGAGAAAAACATATTTACCTCACAGGCTGAAATCATCCAATTGTTGACAACAGGGACTGTCGGAAGTGGTCAGTTTGTGGCAGGGGCTGCCCAGAGTTACCTCGAGACTATTTTTGAAAAAGAACTTGAACGCACAGCCAGCGAATGGGGAGGATTTGATCGGGTGGACCTGAAATCCCAGGGTTCCCTTTTTGAAAATCCCAATCTGGATAGTCTGACGATTTTGCTGGAACGGCGTATCGGGAAGAATTTGTATTTGAGTTATGAACAGGCTTTAAGCAATGAAAACGCAAACAGAAGTATTGAATTGGAATACAGACTGAACCGGAATTTCTCCATTATTGGTGAAGCCGACGACGAGAGTGTTTCCTTTTCATACCGGATTCGCTTTCAGTATTAGAGGATTACGTGAACCGACACTATTCCGTCATACTTGTTCTTTTGATGTGCATCCTGCCGGGATCATTGTATCCTTCCGACTTCCGGTACCAGGACAAACCGGTAGCCCGTGTGGAATTCAGCGGACATGAGTTTTTCAGCGACCGGGATTTAAACCGGATGATCTCCATTCAGTCCGATGGATTATTCAGAAAACGGCGGCTATTTAATCGGCGTGTGTTGAACAGGGATCTTGAGGAAATTCAGCGTAACTATATTGCCGAAGGATTTTTACAGTGCCGGATTTCAGATTCCCTGGCGCTGACGGACCGAAACCAGGTAAATATTACCATTGAAATACACGAAGGGCCCCGCTTTTATGTAAATACCTTTGAGGTGAGAGGAAATACTCTGATCTCTGACGAAGAGATCTTGTCCCTGATGAAAATCAAACCCGGTGATCCCTTCAAGCCCTTTGAATACCAGCGGGGACTTCAGTTGATTCAGGATGAATATGCTTCACGGGGACGCCCTTTTGTGGCGATTGAGGAGCAGATCCGGGAGGATGTCCGGATGGATATCAGTTTGCTCATCGACGAGGATGCGGTGTATTCCGTGGATAAAATTGAAATCACCGGCAATAAATCGGTCCTTGAAAAAACCATCCGGAAGGAAATCCTGGTGGAACCGGGAGATATCTTCGATCTGGAGGATATTAAAAAAAGTCGCCTGCACATTTTTGAATTGGGGGCTTTTAACAGCGTGAATATCATCCCGGTGAACCGGAATCCGGACAGTCTGACAGTGGGATTGAGAATTCGCGTGTCCGAATCTCTGCCAAGGCGCTGGGACGCAAATATCGGTGTCCGGCAGGGACGGATTGCGGAGTTGAATCAGACTTATCTTTTTACCCAGGTGGATTGGTTGCATAAAAATCTTTTCCACCGGGCAAGACGAATCCAGGCCAAGGGAAATTTTGGTATTGTATGGGATCAGGGAAACTTTTTCAGAAAAAGTACACCTTCCTATGGTGTCGATCTGTCGTATACCCGTCCCCGGATTTTATCCATGCGTTTCCCCACAACCGTGAAAGTCTATTACAACAAGGATGTCTATTCTCCCTTTACCCGGAATATTGATGAAAATGACGAGCTGATTACTGCCGGTGTGGAAGTCTCATCGCTATGGAAGTTGGAGCGAAAACTCAATACCATTGCCAGTTTCTCCCTTCGGAGTGTTGAAAGTATCCTGTCTGAAGATAAAAGTGAAATTCAGCGTCGTTTGAACTGGCAGATCCGTTTTGACAACAGGGACAATTTCCTTTTTCCGCGAAAGGGGTGGAATATCGGAGGGGATTTTCAATGGGTCAAGGGTATTTCAGGAAGTCCGACGGATTATTATCAGTGGGATATTTCCATCAGCAGATATCTGCCTGTTTTTGAAAGACTTGTCCTGGCAGTCCGGGTGGAAACGGGATTTATTGATAATCAGGCGGACAAACCACCTTTGGTTGTCATGTACCGGATGGGAACTGAAACCACCGTGAGGGGATGGTCTCAGTCCATCGGCCGGGAATTTGAAACACCGGACGGCTTGATTGTTTTTGCTGATTATGCCAAAGCCCTGGCAAGTGTGGAACTCAGAGTTAACCTCCCCTGGAATTTCGGCCTGGAATTTTTTGCAGATGCGGGACATTTACATGAAACATATCATGGATTGTGGAATCCGGACCGGTTTTATGTTAGTGCTGGTCCCGGCATCACCTATTCCACATTTATCGGTCCCGTCCGATTTGAATTCCCCTTTGTTATCGCGGACCCCAAAGGCAGATTTCAGCCTTGGGATCAGCCTGAGAAACACTTTATTATCGCTCTTTTATTTGCTTTTTGATTTCGTTAATATTCGGAACAATTAACGGACTTCAAACTATAAAACGGTGATGTTCAAAGGACTAATACGAGTGAGAGGTAAATTATGAGAAAAACACTACCCATCATGTTGACGCTGTTACTTTTGATTGCAGCCTCCTGTGACAGGCGCAGCCCGGATCAATTGCTTGAAGATGCAGAAGTTAACCTGACGCAAAATAAGTATGATGAAGCCATACAAGATCTTGAAGGGTTGATTAAAAAATATCCGGATCATGAAAAAGCAGCGGAAAGTGCTTACCGTATTGCGGAAATTCACATGAATAAACGACAGAAAATTGATGATGCCGTTAATGCTTTTATTTACACGGCTGACAAGTATCCCGATACGGAATTTGGTCCGAAAGCACGTTTTATGGCCGGTTTTCTTCTTGCCAATAATACAGACCGCCTGGATGAAGCGAGGAAGGTTTACGAAGATTTTCTGAAAGCCTATCCGGATCATGAGTTGAGTATGGCGGTAACGTTTGAGATTGAGAATTTAGGGAAGCCGTTGGATAACATTCCCCAGTTAAAGCCCATTCTCAATGAGAAAGATGCCCCTCAAAGAGCCCAAAATCCTGACAGGAAGTAAATGATGGATTTCAATATTCAGTTGCTGAACAAACAAATTCAGAAAGAAAGTGCGTTTATTGAAGATATCCTGACGGAATTACAGAAGGTGATTGTCGGTCAGGATATGATGATCCGCCGTTTGTTGACGGGTTTACTCGCTGATGGACATATCCTTCTGGAAGGAGTCCCCGGTCTGGCCAAAACCCTTACGGTAAATTCCCTTGCCCGGAGCATCAATACCCTCTTTCACCGGATACAATTTACGCCGGATCTTCTGCCGGCCGATTTGATCGGGACCTTGATTTACAATCAGAAATCATCTGCATTTGAGGTGAAAAAAGGACCGATATTTGCAAATATTATTCTGGCCGATGAAATCAACCGTTCCCCTGCCAAAGTCCAGTCTGCCCTTCTGGAAGCCATGCAGGAAAGACAGGTTACCATTGGCGACAACACATACAAGCTGGATGAACCCTTTCTGGTTCTGGCAACACAGAATCCTATTGAACAGGAAGGGACCTATCCGCTTCCTGAAGCTCAGGTAGACCGGTTCATGCTGAAAATCCGGGTGACTTATCCTTCAAAAGAAGAGGAGATGAAAATTCTGAGTCTGATGACCGGCAATCAATTGCCGAAGATTGTAAAGGCTGTTGTCACTCCCGAACAAATTATGAAAGCCAAAGAAGTAGTCCGGGGAATTTATGTGGATGAAAAGATTCACAAGTATGTAACGGATCTTGTATTCGCCACCCGTTACCCGGAAGAGTACGGCCTGGATAATTTAAAACCTCTCATTGATTTCGGTGCTTCACCCCGGGCATCCATTAATCTGGTGAATGCGGCCAAAGCCAATGCATTCCTGGATCACCGGGGATACGTTACACCGGAGGATATCCGTGAACTGGGTGCCGATGTTTTACGTCACCGGATAATCCCCTCATTCGAGGCGGAAGCGGAAGAAATAACCGTGGAAGACATGATTCGTAATATTTTCGAAGTGATTCCCGTCCCCTGATCTATGCTGTCCTCAGAAATACTCAGGAAAGTCAGACAAATTGAAATTCAGACCCGGCGTGTTGTTAATGAGGTCTTTGCCGGGGAGTATAAGTCTGTTTTTCGTGGCCAGGGGATGGAATTCTCCGAGGTCCGTGAATATCAGATCGGTGACGATATTCGCCGGATAGACTGGAATGTGACGGCCCGTTATTCACATCCTTATGTAAGGATTATGAATGAAGAACGTGAGTTGACGGTCTATTTTGCTGTCGATATTTCTTCATCCACCCAGTTTGGAACAGCAGAACAATTTAAAAGTGAACTGGCTGCTGAAGTATGCAGCGTGCTCTCTTTTTCTGCCATACGGAATGGTGATAAAGTGGGCATGATCAGTTTTAACGACCGGATTGAAAAGTACATTCCCCCCCGGAAAGGGAAATCCAACGCCATGCGGGTTGTCCGGGAAATTCTGTTTGGGGAACACCGGGCGGGTAAAACGGATATTAACGGTTCACTCCAGTACCTTTTCAGAGTTGCCCGGAAAAAAAGCGTTATTTTTGTAGTCAGTGATTTTTACGACCTGGACTTCAACCAGTCACTGAAACCCCTGGCCAATAAACACGACGTCATTCTCCTGCATGTGGTTGACCCGATTGACAGGGCATTGCCTGATCTGGGGCTCATCACATTTATGGATCCTGAAAGCGGGGAAGAGTTGATTGTCGATACGGGGGACAAAAATATCCGTGAACAGTATACCCTGGACTTTGCGGAACGCTCCCGGCAGCTGGATAAAATGGCTAAAAACGCAAAAGCCGATCTTATTACACTCCACACCGATCAGTCTTATTTGGAGCCTTTAGCAAATTTTTTCAGAATGAGAGGGAAGTTATTTCATTGAAGCCTGTTTGTTGGTTATGCGGAATGCTTTGTTTTTTTTCAGGTTTATGGGCCCAGAATGTATCAACCCATGTTGAACCGGACAGTGGCTATATCGGGGATGTATTCACTATAACCTATTCCATAACCCTGCCTGACCAGGCCAGGATTCTGTCTCCCCGTTTTGAAGAGGTAATCCCGGATTTCAGAATTCTTACCCAGTCTTCCGATACCCGTTTTGATGAAGCACAGTATACCCGGATTTTTACTGTTCAGGTTGCTGCTTTCGATACAGGCTATCAGGTAATTCCTGCAGTTGAATTCAAAATTCAGGATACCACTGAGAAATCTTTCAAAACACTGTGCAGTGATTCGATCCGGATTAAAATCCTTTCCACCCTTCAGAAGGTTCAATCACCACCGGAAGTATATGAACCCCTGCCTGTTCCCATATTCACAACACGACAAAAAGTTATTCTTCTCATTCTTCTGATTCTCCTGATTCTCTCAATCATTGGAATACTCTACCGGCACAGGACACGGATTCTTGAAGGCCGAAAGAGTGAAGCGCCAATCAATCCCTTTGATGAAGCGAAACAGTCCTTCCTGGCCCTTGAAAAGAAATCTTACCTTGAAAAAGGGGAGTGGAAAACCTTTTACATGGAACTTACGGCAATTCTCAAAAGATATATTGAACGATCCTTTTACCTCCATATCATTGACCTGCCGACGGCTGATCTGGTTCCGGTACTGAAAAAAGAAATTGCTCATATATGGACCGATAAAATGACCGATTTGATCAGATATAGTGATTTAGTAAAATTTGCCCGCCTTGAATCCTCTGTGGAACAGGGCCTGAAAGATTTGAAACAAGCCCGGGAATGGTGCGAAAAGGTGGAAATGACCGGGAATTCCTCTAAACTTTCCGGGGAAACTGAGAAATCTCCTTGATTTACTGCTTTAATTTTTTGATATTATTTAGCTAAAACGAAAAATGGAGTCGGCTATGTCCAAAGTATGTGATATCTGTGGTAAAGGACCGGTTTACGGGAACAACGTAAGTCATTCCCATAATAAAACACGTCGTCGTTGGGAACCCAATCTTCAGAAGGTTCGGGTTAATATGAATGGAACGGTAAAACGTTTAAAAGTGTGCACTACCTGTTTAAAATCAAACCGGGTAACAAAAGCAATCTGATCCGGCACAGGTAAAAAGGTTTATGACAAAAAAGGCTCCGAACGGAGCCTTTTTTTTGGGGGGGTGAGAGTAACCGGATTTTCACCGGTTCACGGGTAAACTAGTTGGATGAATATTTTTGCCTTCTGATCCAGGCGGGTGTATCCAGATCATCGAGGTCACCGGATCCGAAATTGGCAAATAATTCTGCCTGGACTTTTTCCGTGGAATGGGTTTCTGTTTCTTTTTTTGTTTCCTTTTTATCTGTTTCTTCTTTATTCATGATATCGGTCTGCATATTTTGCGGAGTGACAGGTCGGATAAAGGATTTAGGTGGTTCAGCCGGGGAATTTTCTGTCTTTTGAAAGGCTGTTTCCTTGTCGAATCCGGTGGCAATGACGGTTACGCGGATAATATCTGAAAGATTTTCGTCTACAATCATACCAAAAATGATATTTGCATCGGATTCCTCCCCTGCTTCCTGGTGGATGATTTCCGAGGCTTCATGAATTTCGGAGAGTTTCATATCGGGGCCGCCGGTGAAGTTAATCAGAATGCCTTTAGCCCCTTTGATGCTAACATTATCCAAAAGAGGACTGGATATGGCCATGGATGCTGCCATAACAGCTCTGGACGGGCCGCTGGCTTCTGCAGTGCCAACGACAGCATTCCCCATGTTTTGCATAATGGTTTTTATATCGGCAAAATCCAGGTTGATGATCCCGGTTTGGGTGATTAAATCGGAAATCCCGCTGGTAGCCTGGTTCAGTATGGAATCAGCCGTGTACAGCGCTTCGTCGATAACCGTATCGGTGTTTACGATTTCCAGAAGTTTTTGGTTTTTAATAACAATCAGTGTGTCCACATATTTTTTCAATTCCATGATGCCTTCATCTGCCCGTTTCATGCGGGAAGGACCTTCAAAAAGGAAGGGCTTTGTGACGATTCCCACCGTCAGGGCCCCCAGATCCCGGGATATTTCGGCAATCACAGGCGCGGCACCTGTCCCGGTCCCGCCGCCCATACCGGCTGTAATGAACACCAGATCAGCGCCTTCCAGGACTTTTGCAAGCATCTCCTTGCTTTCTTCTGCTGCTTTTTGACCTGTGTCCGAAACCGCTCCGGCTCCAAGTCCGCGTGTGTATTCACGACCGATCTGCAGCTTAATGTCTGCCAGATTACTGTTCAATGCCTGGGCATCTGTGTTCACGGCAATGAATTCCACACCTTTCATGTGATTCCTGATCATCCGGTTGATGGCATTTCCTCCGGCACCGCCAACACCGACAACTTTAATCTTTGCACTCTGATCGAGACTTTCATCGTATGTTATCAGCATAACAAACTCCTCGGGCTTAAAATAGGTTTTTTGCAATATCAGAAAATAATTTCTTGAGTTTTCCCCACACGGTAGAATCACTGTCCTTACCTGTCGGAATTAAATCTTTTTTGTTTTTGTCGTTCCAGTGCATCAGGCCGATGACAGTTGAATATTCCGGTCCGTATTCCGTGTTTTCCAGTCCCGGCATACGGATGGGATAGCCGATTTGGGCCGGTACATGGAATATTTTCTCACTGACCTGACACAGTCCTTTCAACCTGGCTCCGCCACCGGTAAAAACAATACCCGCATGAAGGGATTTGATGTCAGTAAACTGACAGATTTTCTCCCGGACCATGAAAAGAATTTCTTCAACGCGTGCTTCCACATATTGGGACAGTTGAAGAGAATTGAGTCGTATCTCCCGGTTGTCACTGAGAGATGCAACGGTCAGTTCTTCTATCCCGGACTTTTCTGCCAATTCTGATGATGCCCAGGCATGGGATTTTTTAATGCGTTCCGCCTCCTGGAAAGAGGTCTGAATGATGGATGCAATATCCTTGGTGACGATGGAACCCCCATAGCCGATGACACCGGTGTGTTTTACAAAACTGTTTTTAAAAACGGTTATATCTGTTGTCCCGCCGCCAATATCCACAAGAGCTACCCCAAGTTCTTTCTGATCCTCCGACAAAATGGCCCGGGATGAAGCAAGGGGCTCCAGCACAATGTTTTCCACATTCAGACCTGTGGACTGTACGCTCCGGACCAGGTTTTTTACATTATTGATGGCTGCCGTGACGATATGGGCATTCACCGTCAGACGTGAACCGGACATCTGAATAGGGTTTTTGACTCCCATCTGATCATCGACAATGTATTCCTGGGGGATTATATGGATAATCTCCCGGTCTACACCCAGATTTATGTTTTTAACCGAGTCCAGTGCCCTGCTGATATCGCTCTGATCCACCGGGGAGGATGTGTCCGGACCGTTGTTTTTATGGCTGATGGCCACGGTGGATGTGGAATCCAGACTGCGTATATGATCTCCGGCAATACCAATTGAGACGGAAGAAATGGTAATTCCCGAGTGTTTCTCTGCTTCCGCAAGGGCTTTTATAATGGATTGCTTGGTTTCTTCAATATCAATGACTACACCCCGTTTGAGTCCATGAGACAAAGATTGTCCCATGCCAAGGATCTGATATTTCTTTTCCTCCGGATCATACTGACCAATCATCGCACAAATTTTGGTTGTTCCGATATCAAGTCCTGTCGTTATAATGGGATGAGACATGTATTCACCTTTTTGGTTTTACAATTACCTGTTTATCGTACCGGAGATCAATTTTAGCCAGTTGTTGAATTCGCGAGGGCGTTAGTTCACGTTGTTCTATAAAAGCTTCCAGTATTTTGATCTTCCTCTTTAAATCGGTATTTCCCATGTAGATCCGGGTCCGTCCTTTTCCCGGCTTTAAAATCCAGCAGTGATCCTTTTCGTCCCAGTGGAGTTCTTGCACAAGGATGTTGATTTCCGGGTATTTTTTCCGGATCAGGCTCATGATTCCAATACCCTGACGAATCTGGGGATGCAACACTGTACTCCCGAATTCAGTGACAATAAGGGAGGGGATGCCTGTCAGAACGGGGATATCCCGGTTGCTTCGCGGTGCCGGAAGAAGAATCCCCTGATTGTCAACTGAATATTGCTCCTCCATGGTCATCAGTAATATGGGTATCCGTTCCCGGACCTGAATGACCAGACAATCAGGAAGCCGCTTGTAGACCATGGCCTGCCGGATATACGGCTCCTGTTCCAGACGTTCTGTGATCTCAAGTACCGGAATGGATAAAAGATTTTCACCCAGAGTCAATCCTGTAATATAAATAACCTCCTTTTCCGTCAATTCATAATTACCTGAAACAATAATCTTGTTCAGACTGAATATATTCTGATACCGGGCATAGAGAATAGAGACTGATACCAGGAGAATCATGACAATAAAGGTCATGATATACGGGATTTCCGTTTTTTTCTGTTTGTCAGAACTCATGAATTTTTTTATCCAGGTATTTTACCAGTTTTTCAAAATAGGTTGTAATATTCCCCGCTCCCATGGCAATTACCACCATATCCGGTTCAAGGATCTCTTGTATCTCGCTGTTAAGGTTTCTGATATCCTCAATATATTTCACCGGTTTACGGACATTGTTGCTTATCAGCCGGCCACTGATTCCCGGGATGGCTTTTTCCCGTGCCGGATAAATGCCGGTGACAACCACTTTATCACTTTCCGACAAAGCCCTTCCGAAATCCCCGGCAAAATCCCGGGTTCGTGAAAATAAATGGGGCTGAAAGATGGCAAGTATTTGCCGGTCAGGCCATTGCTCCCGGACTGCTTTCAGTGTTTGTCTGATTTCTTCCGGATGGTGGGCATAATCATCGATAAAGGGTACACCGCGAATCATTCCCTTCAAATCAAAACGGCGTTCCACACCCTGATACGCGGCCAATCCCCCCTGGATATCCGGCACCCTCAAACCTGCCCATAAAGCCAGAGATGCAACGGCTGCTGCATTTTGCGCAAAATGTCTGCCGGGGACAGGCATCGAAAAAGGGCCGTATTCTTTTTCTCTGTGTTTCAGGGTAAATTGGGATTGTCCATGATGGAAAGTGTATTGATTTATTCTGAAATCGGCATCCGTGTGGAATCCGTACGTAGCGTGTGGGGCCGTTACATCAGGGAGTATTTGCCGGATATTGGGATCATCCAGACACAATATAACCTTTCCCCAAAAAGGAATAGCGTTGCAGTATTGCAGAAATGCATCACGGATATCCTGCAGGTCCCGGTAGATATCAAGATGATCCGAATCTATGGATGTGACGATACCCATGGCCGGTTCAAGGGCCAGAAATGTACGGTCATATTCATCCGCTTCAATCACAAGCCATGAACTCTTACCAATACGGGAATTCGAATGGCTGCCTTTATCGATGCCACCAATGATAGCCGTCGGATCAAGGCCTGCCCGGGTTAACACTGAGACCAACATAGAGGATGTACTGGTTTTTCCGTGGGTTCCTGCTACACCGACGGAAAGATGGTTCAGCTTTAGAATTTCCCGGAGCAGGGCAGGTCTTTTAATAACCGGCAGATGGCGTTTTTTTGCCTCTTCGATTTCCGGATTGTCTTTAGGGACGGCACTGCTGTAGACAACCAGTTGGGCATTTTGGATATTCTGTGCCGAATGTCCTGTATATACATCAATGCCCTTGTCTTTCAACCGGGCTGTGATAGGTGATGCATTGGTATCGGATCCGCTGATTTTAAATCCCCGTGAGACAAGGAATTCAGCAATACTGCTCATGCCGATACCACCGATCCCGATGATGTGAATTCGCTCAATATGTCCGAAAAGTGTTTTCAAAAAGGTATATCCTCAATAATACTTTGCACGATTTTGGAAAGCCCGTCTTCAACGGTTTCAGGGAAATGATTTTTCAAATTCTCCAGTGTCTCCGGTTTGGTAATCAGATTCCGGACCGTTGTATCCAATGTTCCCTCATCAAATTGATTTTCGGTAATAACAACGGCAATACCCCTTTTTTCAAGGGCTTTAGCATTGTGGAACTGATGATCGGCAGCGGAAGAGGGGAGGGGGATGAGAACTGCCGGCTTTTTTACGTATTCCAGTTCGGTAAGGGTCAGTGCACCGGCCCGGCAAATGATGAGATCGGCGGCGGAGTAAGCTGTCCCCATATCCTCAATGAACGGGTGCAGGTGGATATGATCCCTGTTCCGGAGGATATTCCGGACCGTATCGTAGTGAAGGGGCCCTGTTTGCCACAGCAGCTGAAGCGGTAAGTCCCGTACCCATGTTTCTGCATATTTGGATACATGCTGGTTAATACTTCGTGAACCCTGGGATCCGCCGAAGATAAAAAGAGTTTTCCGGTTCCCTTTAAGAGCCCATTTTTTCAATGCCGATGGCTTGTCTGTCAATTGCAGGGTGCTGCGAACCGGATTCGGGGTTTGGATCAGGCGGGCACCGGGAGGGATATGAAGGTGGGGGAGGATATCCTCATAAGCATAGAAAAGCATGCGTGCATGTTTTACAAGAATTTTTGTTGTAATTCCCGGCCAGGCATTCTGTTCCTGAATATACAGAGGGATTCTTCTCTGTATGGCTTCCCACCCCGGAACACCGGAAACATAGCCGCCTGTGGCAATCACTATATCCGGATTTACCGATTTGAAGATACGTTTTACTATCCAGATCGATTTAAGCAGACGGAAAGGAAATTTCAGGTTGTTCAGAATAGCCCCTTTGTAAAGGGAGCGGGCAAACCCTTTTATGGGAATGTAATATTCCCGGTGAAAGAGTCCCTTTTCCTTTCTTTGTGCTTCAATGCCCAGAGATGACCCGATATAGAAAAATTGGATGTCAAAACCGGGATATTGTTGTATCAGAACACCTTTCAATTTCCGGGCGATGGCAAGCGCCGGAAAATAATGTCCTCCAGTTCCTCCACCTGTAATCAGGACTTTAATATGTTTTGTAAACTGTTTCAGAGTTAAATGTCTCCCTGATAATTCGAAATAAAATGCCCAGTAAAGCACCGTTGACGAGAAGTTGTGAGCCCGAATAGCTCACAAAAGGCATGGGTAAACCGGTAACAGGAAAAAGTCCCACCGTCACTCCCATGTTAAACAAGGCATAAAGGACAAATGATATGTTGATACCAAAAACGATATATTTTCCGTACATATCCCGGACATCCATGGAAAGGCGAATCAGGCTGATAAAGATGAAAACAAAGAGCAGGATGAAGAATCCGGCCCCCAGAAAGCCCCATTCTTCCCCGATGATGGAATAGATAAAGTCCGTATGAGCTTCAGGAAGGTACAGATTTTTCAGCATGCTTTTACCGAGCCCTGTACCTGTCAGCCGGCCGTTTGCCAGACTGATCAGTGATTGGTTGATCTGATAGGAGCTGCCGGATATATTGGATTCTTTTCCGAGATACACGAGAACACGGTTCCAGCGGTAGTCGGAAATCCGGACATAAACAAAGGCACCCAATAAAATGGGGAAAGTGGTTACTAAAAGGTGTTTCAGGGGGATACCACCCACATAAAGAACAATACAGGTGATGAGGAGCAGAATAACAGCAGTGGAAAAATCCGGTGCCAGAGCAATCAGCAAAATGGGAATGCCCAAGGTGATCAAAGCAGGCAAAAGTCCCTGTTTATAGGAAATGATTTCTTCTTTCCGGCTTGAAAGGTAGGTTGCAAGATAGATGATCAGGGTAAAACGCAGAATCTCCGCCGTTTGGATGGTCAAAACCCCGGTCCGGATCCACCGTGCAGGATCAGACCGACCGCTGATCATATTTTGGATAAAGGGCAGGATAACAGCTGCGATGGTCAAAATATAGATCAGCCGGATGTGTTTTCTGAAAGTCCGGTAATCGATCAGGTAACAGGCTATCCCCAAAAGGACTGCCATAAAAAGCCGCTGGAGGTGATGGAGAAAGTAGGCATTGCTGTTCCCATAGCGCTCCAAAGAGATCTGGCTGCTGGCGGAAAAGAGCATAATAGTTCCCAGCAGCACCAAAAGTGCCAGAGACAGTTTCAGGAGCAGGACATATCCGGGATATGTTGCGGTTCTACCATTCATTTGAGTTTTTTGACCACCTTCATAAAATATTCACCACGTTCCTCAAAATTTTTAAACTGATCAAAAGAGGAACAACCGGGAGAAAGAAGGACAATATCGCCGGGTTCGGCATTCTCATACGCTTTTTCAACGGCTTTGTCCAGAGTTTTACATTCTGTGATATTTTTCGCATCCAGTTCAAAAGCGATGATATCTGCTGCTTCCCCGATGGTATACAGGTGCTTAATCTGTTCAAGTTGATCGTTCAGAGGGGTAAAGGGGATTCCTTTGTCCCGGCCTCCCAGGATCAGGTGGACCGGTTGGTTGAAACTTTTCAGAGCCACAATTACTGAATCCACGTTGGTCGATTTGGAATCATTGTAAAACAGAATGTTATTCTTCGAATCCACATATTGAAGTCTGTGAGGAACCCCCTTAAATGTGGTCAGGGATTCCGTGACTCCGGCAGAAGATTCGAGAAACGATGCGGCTGCTGAAAAAGCACTCATGATATTGTATTTGTTATGGAGCCCCGGCAAAAGAATTTTGGATTCTTCAATCTGATAGGGGACATTTTTGATTTTAAAATTGAAGAAACCGTTTTCAAAATCTGCAATCCGCTCAGTATGCTTGTTCATAGATACAGGAATGACCCTGGCTTTTACATTGGTATATTTTACTATATTGGGATCATCAATATTCAGAACGGCATAACGCTCACGGGATTGGTGATTGAAGATATTCATTTTCGCCTGGATGTAATCTTCAAATGAACGGTAGCGGTCCAAATGATCCGGTGTCAGATTCAGGAGGACGGCGGTATGTGGCGAGAAAAGTTGAATATTTTCCAGTTGAAAACTGCTGACTTCCACAACATAAATGGGATGGCGGTTATGTTGCAGGGATTGGTAGATCGCTTCGGAAAAGGGGTAACCGTTATTCCCGCAGGCAACGGCATCCAGTCCTGATTTATTTAGAATATCTGCCGTCAGTTCTGTTGTGGTTGTTTTGCCGTTTGACCCGGTTATGGCAATGGTGGGTGTGTCGGCAAACCAGAAAGCGACTTCAATTTCCGATACAACGGGTACATTGTTCCAGCGAAGCTGATCGGCAATTTTAGCCCTGGTTGGAATGCCCGGACTGATGACGGCAAAATTGGCATCGAAAATTTGATCGGAATGTTCTCCAAATTCGTAATCAACGCCCCATTTTTTAAGTTTGCTCACCAGCTCCGGTGTTTCCAGATCCGGATTGCTTTCGCTGACAATGACTTCCGAGCCCTGGGAAGACAAGAGACGCGCGGCAGCCAGTCCGCTTCGCTGAGCTCCCAGGACAACAACTTTTTTTCCTTCTACATAGATCATAACTCTCACCGTATTTTAAATGTGACAAGACTCATCAGGGCAAACATGATTCCCAGTATCCAGAAACGGATAACCACCTTGCTTTCATCCCATCCCTTCAATTCAAAGTGATGGTGCAGAGGGGCCATTCTGAAAACCCTTCGCCCAACTCCATACTTCTTTGCTGTATATTTAAAAAATGTCACTTGTATTATGACACTTATGGCTTCTATTACAAAGACACCGCCCACCAGGAAAAGGAGGAGCTCCTGTTTGAGAAGGACGGCAATCGTGCCGATCAGGGCACCGTAGGTCAGGGAGCCGGTATCCCCCATGAATATCTCTGCAGGTTTGGCATTATACCAGAGAAAACCAACAAATCCCCCCAGCATTGCCGCCAGAAATATCGTGATTTCTCCTGCTCCCGGTATGTAGAGGATATGCAGGTAAGAGCTGAAATCTACACGGCCGGTGATATAACTGATAGCGGCGAAAACCATGGTTGTGATACCCAGCAAACCCGTTGCCAATCCGTCCAGTCCGTCTGTAAGGTTTACGGCATTGGAAGAGCCGGTGATTACCAGGGTTACAAAAAGAATGTAAAAAATGCCGAGGGGGATGATAATATCCTTTAAAAAGGGAATGGTAATGGCCGAAGAGATCTCAGGATTCTCAGAAAAAAAATAGAGGTACGATCCAATAGTCAATCCCAGCAACAGCTGACCTGTCAGTTTATATCTGGCAATCAGTCCTTTTTTAAGTTTTTTATACACTTTTAAATAATCGTCGATAAAGCCCAGTAATCCGGTCCAGACAAGAGTTATCAGGAGTATCTGGATATAATGATTTGTTATATCCCCCCAGAGAAGCACGGGAATGATCACAGAGACGTGAATCAAGAGTCCGCCCATAGTCGGTGTTCCGGATTTCTGAAGGTGGGAGGTGGGACCGTTTTGACGGATTGTTTCGCCGATGTTGTGCTTTTTTAAAACCCGGATGAGATAAGGCCCCAGAATAAATGCGATAAAGAGAGCTGTAAGTGCCGCGGCGGTGCTCCGGAATGAGATATATCCCAGGACATTCAACCAGGTCACATATTTTTTCAATGGATAGAGGAAGAGATATATCATAATTGATTCCCCCGCTTTGTTAAATGATTGATGACCCGTTCCATGGTCATGCCCCGGGATCCTTTCACATAAATAACATCCCCTTCTTTCTGGAGGGTTTTAAGGGTGTTGATCAGGGATTCAAGGGTATCAAAATGAATGGCGTTGGTCATGTCCAGCATCCGGGCAGTCTTCACGGTTTGCAGTGTTTCCGGACCATAACAGAAGAGGTAGTCTATCTGAGAGGATGCGATTTGAGCACCAATATTTTCATGGCTCAGACGGCTGAGACCACCCATTTCCAGCATGTCCCCTAAAACAAAGATCCGTTTGCCCCGGGGTTTCATTTCATGCATGGTTTTTATGGCCATGGATACCGACAGGGGGTTGGCATTGTAAGTGTCATTGACCAGGGTTATCCCGTCCTGATTAATAATATTTCCCCGGCCTGCAGGGGGTTCAAATTCTTCAAGTTTCCGTTTAATCTGAGTGATGGGGATATCCAGGGTCTGCGCTACGGCACAGGCGGCAAGAGCATTCTGAGCCGAACCAAATCCTAGAGAATGGAGATAGATTTGAGTCCCCTGAAAATCGAGGATATATCGCCCCAGAGAATCAATATCGAATATTTGCAATGTGACGGCTGCGTCTCTTTTCATGCTGTAGGTGATGCGTTTTTTATCTGTATCGGGATATTGGGCTATCAACGGATCATCCAGGTTGATGAAAAGGGTTCCATCTTCCCGGGTATTGTCAAACAGTTCGAATTTCCCTTTCTGTACGTTTTTCAAAGAGCCGAATCCTTCGATGTGTGCTTCAGAAATAGAGGTTATCAGTGCATAATCCGGGCGAATGATTCTGCACAGTTTTGTGATATCTCCCACATGCCCGGCGCCCATCTCCAATACGGCATAATCTGTCTCAGGACGAATATCAAGGACAGATATTGGCACGCCGATTTCGTTGTTGAAATTTTTTCGGGACTGGGAAATTTCGTATGCCCCGGATAGTACATGAGCAATGAGTTGCCGTGTGGAAGTTTTCCCGGCGCTACCTGTCACGGCTATGATTTTTGTGGAAAGATGGGTTGCGTGGACTTGCGCCAGCTCCTGAAGTCCCTGATATGTATTGGCACATATAACGAGTGGATAATTTTTCAGGGCAGGTTTTTGCCGGACCGCCTTTTCTGATACCATGGCGGCAACGGCACCTTTGTTTATTGCCTCATCTACAAATTCGTGTCCGTCGGTCTTTTCCCCTTTCAGGGCACAAAATAAATCCCCGGGATTGATTTCTCGGGTATCAATGGAGAGCCGAGTGAATTCTTTTGCATTGATCCGGTGCAGTGTAAACCGCTGGTCCCGGGCAATATGTTCAAATTTCATGCTTTTGCATCCACTTTAATACAATATCTTTATCGTTGAAGGGTATCTTATCTTCTCCGATTTCCATGACCTCCTCGGCCCCTTTTCCCAGAATGAGGATCAGATCCCGGGGTTTTCCAACGGTCAGTACCTGATGGATCGCCTTTTGTCTGTCAGTTTCGATGATCAGGTTCTCAAATTTTGTCATCCCCTTCAGAATGTCTTCAATGATGGCATCGGAATTTTCACTCCGGGGATTATCATTGGTCAGGACAATCTGATCTGCATACTGCTCTGCAACCCGTCCCATGGCAGGCCGTTTCGACTTGTCACGGTCACCGCCGCATCCAAAAAGGACAATCAGCCTTTTATGGGGGATATCCCGGACCGATTTTAAAATTTTATCGATGGCATCAGTCGTATGGGCAAAATCAATGATCACAGTCCCGTGTTGTGCTGTCCGGACAATATCCATTCGTCCCGGAATTGCCGGGAGCCTTTTCAGATCCAGGCTTTCAGGCCGGATATCCGGGTGGCGCTCCAGCCAGGCAGCTATGGCCTGAAGGATATTCATGGCATTAAATACACCGATCAGTGGTGCTTCAATGGACAGACGATGATCCGGTGTGTTAATGATGCCTTTTAATCCACCGGCGGATAAGTGATACTCAGAAAAATGATAATCTGCAAGGGGATTTTGAAGGGAACAACTTCTTTTTTTATGGTTGAGGGACGTGAACAACTGGTGCCCGTATGGATCATCGATATTGATGATAGCGGTCCCTTCGGGAGACAACTGGGAAAAAAGACGGATTTTTGCCGCAAAATACCGGTCCATACTCCCATGAAAATCCAGATGGTCCTGAGTCAGGTTCGTAAAGATCGCCGTATCAAATGTAATATTTTCCACCCGGGATAATTCCAAAGCAATGCTGGATACTTCCATGATCAAAGACTGAACTCCGGCCTGTCTGCAGGTGTGAAACATTTTGTGCAGATCCCGGCTTTCCGGCGTGGTTCTTTCGCTGAATTTTCCATTCATAAAGTCGGACTGAAATCCCAGCGTGCCGGATACGGCAGTTTTGAATCCGGCCTGTTTTTCCAGTTCCCGTAAAAGAAGTGTCAAGGTGGTTTTACCGTTTGTCCCTGTTATACCTGTCAGATGAAAGGGGAGAGTTGTGGTCTTGTAAAATGCCTGGGATAGCCGAGCCAGGGCTTTGCGGCTGTTAGGAACAGTGATGACCGGCAGGTCATGGGTGGTATAATCTGTTTCGCACACCACGGCAGAGGCACCTTTACGAATTGCCTGCTCAATATATTTGTGTCCGTCGGTTTTATATCCCCGAATAGCAACAAACAGATTCCTTGTCCGGACCTGTCTGGAATCATATTCGATTCCCGTAATTTCCGGATTTAAGGGGGAAGCAGGTGCTTTTATTCCTGCAATGTTCAGCAATTCACGGAGTTTCATTTCTTTTTTCCCGTGATTAAAAGACATACACTGCCGCGTGCCAGGGATTCACCCGGAAGGGGATCCTGATCGACGATAATTTTATCTGATCCTTTAATTTCATAATTCAGAGAAAGTTTCGACAAAATATGCTGGGCATTCTTAATACTCATATTTCTGATATCGGGAACCCGAACAAGGATTTCCATGTCTGATGAACTTTCCATTTGGGTAATGCTCCGAACAGAGGAAACCGGAGCCGTGCCGCTGTTTTTTTGGGAATTTTTTTCACCTGTGCCCAGACTGGCCGAGAATTGATAGGGTAGAGAGTAATCTGTGGATGGATTTTTTGCAATAGGTTTTTCTTCAGGCTGAACCCAGTCATAGAGGTTGTTAAAATCTGTGGTGTTAATAATCCGGGTAAAGACATGTCTAACGGCCGGTGCCGCACAGGTTCCTCCCCAGTGTTTGCCGTAATCCGGGCTGTCCAGAGTGATTCCGCACACAAGTACCGGTTTGTTCGCCGGAAAAAAGCCGATGAAGGATGAAACATACTGCCGTTGAGAATAGGTTCCGTCAATCACTTTCTGGGCTGTGCCGGTTTTTCCTGCAACACGGTACCCCGGGATATAGGCATTTCTGCCGGTTCCCTCCGTAACGGTTTTCTCAAGGATATCCCTCAGGGTGGAAGCAGTGGATTCAGACATGGCCCGGCGGATGACTTCTATTTCACCGGAAACCAGGAGTTCCCGGTCCGGGGAATAAGCCGAGCGGACAATAAAGGGTTGGAGCAACAGTCCGTTGTTGGCAATAGCACTATAAGCCATGGCCAGCTGGAGGAGGGTTGTTGTGACATAGTGCCCCATGGCCACCTGGGATGAGGAAATTTTTTCCCACTCCGATACGGGGCTGAGTTTGCCCTGGACCTCCAATCCGGGAAACAAGCCTGTCTGTTCACCGAAACCGAGATTTTTGGACATTTGATACAAAGCCTCATCACCTTCCTGCCGGGCTATTTTGCCGATACCAATGTTGGATGAATGAATAATGACATCTTCAAAACTCATCCACTCACTGTCCTTAGTGTCATGAATGGTCCTCCCCAGGAGTTCCCATTTTCCCCCCTCACAATAAATCAGACTCTGCCGGTTGAAAATACCTGTTTCCAGAGCTGCGGCAGCTGCGACAATCTTATAAACGGATCCCGGTTCAAAGGAATCAGAGATCACCCGATTTTTCCGGTTTTCCACCGGGAAAGCCGTTGCATTGTTAGGATTAAAATTCGGCCACGACGCCATACCCAAAATTTCACCCGTGTTGGGATTTACCAAAATGCCCATACCATGATGCGCACCATTCTCAAGGACAGCTTTTTGGATTTCTTCCTCAAGAATGGCCTGATAATCCACATCAATGGTCAGGAATACATTACCACCATCTTTCTTGGCCTGGCCGTTGAGCCCTGAGGCTGATACCCGGCGTCCTTTCCGGTCATATTGAACCTGTTCCCATCCTTTTTCGCCCCGGAGGGATTCATCAAAGATTTTTTCGATTCCGGTGGCACCCCTGTTGTCCCAGTCAACATATCCCAATACCTGACCTCCCGTGTCTTCATAAGGATAAACACGGCTCAGCTTTTTTTCGAAACGGATCCCGTGAAAATCCTCTTTTATCATATCGGATGCCAGGGAAAGGGGAATATTCTCCCGGATGATGTAGTATTTTCGTTTGTTTTTGAAAAGGGAAGCGATCTCAGAAGCCGGTGTATTCAAATACTTTCCAAGTTTTCTGAAAGTCTCATCGGGATTGGTAATATCAATATATCGGGCACCGATGGAATATTCGATAGAACTGTTAGCCAAAATTCTGTTTTTTCTGTCGAAGATGATTCCTCTTTCCGGAATAATGATATTCTTCTTCGTGGCCTGAGATTCGGCAAGATCCCGGTAGTTGTAGATATCCATCAGTTGAATTTCAACCAATTTCAGCAGAATTACGAAAAATGTGCCAATCACGAAAACGGCAATGAAACAGGAACGGGCCCAAAATTGCTTTCGTGTGTCTATTTCGCCCTTCATTCCACCTCTATCACATCAACTGTGGGCTGGGAATCCACCATGCCCAACTGGTGTACGGCAATTTGTTTAATTCTGTCTGCCCGGGACAGGCGGGCTATCTCACTGTCGATTTCAATGATGCTCTGCTGGATCCGGGTGATGTTATTTCTGATTGCATCAATACGGTATTGGGCTTCTTTGATTTCGTTCATCAGGAAGAGATGCATAAGAGGCCAGACTGTCAGAATCAGAAAGGCAAGACTCAGTAAAAAGCTCCAGCTTCCTACAAAGGCTGATACAGATTGTCTGCTTTGCTTTTGTACTTTCTTTTGACGTTTTCGCGATGTCATAACTTTTCGATACACCTCAGACGGGCACTTCGACTTCGTGGATTTGCCCTGATTTCATCTTCTGTGGGTGTCAGAGCCTTTTTTTGGATAAACCGGGCTTTTTGAACATGGTTGCAGGTGCAGACCGGCTGCTCAGGGGGACACACACAATCAGTGCAAAGGTCTTTAAAATAGGTCTTGACCAGGCGGTCTTCCAGAGAATGATATGCAATAACCACCAGTCTGCCTCCCGGGGCAAGACACTCGAAGGCATCCGGCAGTGCTTTTTCCAGAGCTTCCAGTTCTCTGTTCACGGCGATACGAAAGGCCTGAAATACACGGGCGAGGGATTTTACCTGATAAGGGCCGTGAACAGCCTGTCGTACAACCAATTCCAGGTCCCGGGTTGTTTTAAAAGGGACTTTTTCCCTTGCCTCTTCAATCATCCGTGCTATCCTGCCTGCAAAGCGCTCTTCTCCGTATGCCCGGATGATCTCTTTTAACCTTTTTTCTGTTGCCGTATTGATTAAATGGGCAGCACTTTCGGGAAGGGACGGATCCATCCGCATATCCAGAGGACCTTCCTGTGTGAAACTAAAACCCTTTGCAGGATTGTCAATCTCCAGACTCGATAAACCCAGATCAAAGAGAATGCCCTGAACAGGCAGGGCTTCCAAACGCGTCAATTCCACTTTGATATAGCGGAAATTACGTTGTATAAATTCAATATTTGAATATTTTTTCAGTTTTTCCGAACTGATGGCCAGGGCATCGGGATCCACATCAAAGGCGATGAGACGTGCCTGCGGGGATAGTCGTTTTGCCATTTCTTCAGTATGACCTCCCAGTCCGGATGTGGCATCAACATAAATCCCCTTTGGTAAAGTGATTAAAAGATTCATGGAATCATGTAGCAGGACAGGGATGTGTCCGAAATCAGTCATTGAGATGTCACCTCCGGCTTAAAGCAGGATGTCGTTCGCTAACGTTGTAAAATCTTCTTCAGACAGAGAGTGACTTTGTTCGAAGGACTCAAGGGTTGCGGGATCCCAGAGCTCGATCTTATTGAGAGTCCCGACAATCATGATGTCACGGGTAATGCCTGCATATTCCATCAGTGCCGGTGTGAGAATGATGCGGCCCTGTGAATCCAGGGGACATTCAGCGGCAAAACGTGTGATCTGACGGAGGAAGAGCCGGTGTGTCTGTTTAATTGATGACAGCTTTTCGCTGAGTTTACGGATCATATCCTGCCAGAAAGGCTCTGGATAGACCAGAATGCAGGGGTCGTCCATACCCCGTGTAATGACCATGGTGGAAATGCCGGTTTCCGATAATTTTTTCCGGAACCGTGAGGGTATGTTGATTCGATTCTTTGAATCAACGGTATAAGGATATTGCCCGATAAAATCAATATGCATTTGCCGTTTACCCTCTTTTGGAACTCTCAACCCACATTAAGGGAAAATCACCCACTTTCTCACACAATGATACACAATGGCTTGAATTAAATCAAGAAAAAAATTGAGTATTCTTTTTACTATTTAATAAGACTATTAATTAAGCTTGAAAGATATCGTATGATAACTATAAATATGGGCCAAAACATAAATTGTGATTGGCTTCTGTGTTTCTGTCCCTGTGTTTTGTAATTTCACACCATGAAAACACGGGTAATTCTTGCAACAGCAGGGATGACGTTTTTAGCATCCTTTACAACCATTGCGGGCAAACAGGCAGCCGTGGAGTTGGATTCCTTTGCTGTTGTCTACCTTCGGTACATTCTGGCATTTCTTGTTTTATGGGTTATTCTTCATATCCGGAGAGAACGGGTGGTTATTGACTGGAAAGACTGGAAACTCCTTCTTTTCCTGATGGGCACAGGGATTCTTCTGAACCAGAACCTTTTTATCCTTTCCCTGAAACATACAGTACCGAGCCATATATCCCTCATTTATGCCACAACATCCGTTTGGGTCATGTTTATGGACTGGCTCTCGGGAAAAGGGCACCCTGAAAAAAGAAAGGTCCTGTCTGCTCTTTTGGCAATCACCGGCGTGGGTATTGTTGTAGGGATAAGTCTTTTTGTTTTTAACCGGGAAATCTTTATTGGTGATGTGATTATTCTGGGAGCAACCCTGAGTTGGGCATCCTATACGGCATTTGGGAAATCAATGGTTCAAAAGTATGGTCCCATTAAAATTACTTACCTGGTTTTAGCCGGCGCCATGCTTGTCTATACACCGTTGGGACTCCCCCGGGTTTTGGCGGTGCCGTGGAGCAATGTTTCTCTTCTGGCAATTCTTGGTATTTTGTATATGGGTCTCTTTACAAGTGGCATTTCATACATATTATATTATTATATTCTTAGACATCTGGATGCTTCTCACCTTGGGCTCATGGTTTCAGCCCAGCCTCCCACAACAGTGCTTATCAGTGTGCTTGTAGGCTATGAAACACTCAAAATAAATACTATTCTTGGGATGCTGTTTATCGGCGGAGGTATTCTCCTTGCCAGTCGGAATTCCTGTGCTCCGCCTCCGGCCATTCCCCCTTCCGAAACGGGGAAATCAATTTGACACCTGTCTGAAATCCCTTAAATTCCCACGATTTGCAGCCGTGGTGGAATTGGCAGACACGCCAGACTTAGGATCTGGTGCCGTAAGGCATGGGAGTTCAAGTCTCCCCGGCTGTACAAAAGAAGTTATGAGTGCTGTACCTCGATACGTCTGTTTTCAGCAGCCTGCCCGGTAACCGTGAGAGTGCAGAGTTAGAGTTTTGAGTGTGTAGTGTGGTGTCGCATTTAGGAATGACGTTGATAAGAACGTTTTGTGTCGGGGATGTAGATTATAATATATGAAAAAGGTAATGTTAATGCACCCCCAGGGATAAAATAACCCGGCTTGAGTTTACAGGCAAAATAATATTTAAAATGATATATTAGTAAAATAGTGCATATTTGGTGTTTATGACTGTTGAACTTTAACTTTCAACTGGATTATCCGGGAATTCTTCCTTTTTATATACGAAATAAACCTGTTCATTCACTCTGAGTTTTTATTATTAAGTGCCCTTTGTATTTTCCTGCCGTTATGGAAATTTGTTTTTGCCGGATGCAACCGGCGAAGTTTACGGCCTGGTGAAAAAAAGAATTTTAAGGATTTTGTCCGTTACAGAATTCCCGAAGAAAGTATATTTATAACCTGCTCCGAACTGGCACTGAAAGCCTGGAGTCTTCTGGAATGCCGGGACGGAGGAGAAGTTGATGTACGAAATAATGAAGAAGAACCGGAGTTTATTGGAGTGAATCCTTTGGCCGGCCTTCCATCACCGTTGGCTTATACGTACCCTTTTCCCCAGGATTTTATCCCCGGATTATACATTTTTAAGCCCCTTCGGGAGGATGCTTCTCCTGGTATTTCAGATGACAATATCCAGCAAGTGAATTCTATCTGAAAAACGGGTACCGGGTTGAAACAATTCTTCAGGATTTCTATGACGACGGAGATAGTAAATACATTTTTTCCAAGCGGCTCCGACCATCCAAATACCCATTAAACCGAATGCTGACGAATGGCTGGTTTTTCCTTGAATCCTTAGAAAAATATGATTATATTTATGTGTTATAGGGTTTGAAAGAAAAACAGGTCAATTAGAATAAAATTTCCAGGCGACATTTTGGATTTATTCAGAAGGAAAGAAAAATGAGCATATTCAATGAACATCAAAAAGAACTTGCCGGAAAAATTGCGGATAATGTTGAATTAAAAAAATGGAAGGACTGGAAATGGCAGCTCAGTCATTCTGTTCGGGATATTGATACATTTGAAACATTATTGGGAATTAAATTTACACCGGAAGAGCGCAAAGAACTGGATGAAACAGTAACCCGGTTTCCATTATCCATAACTCCATACTATCTATCCCTGATTGATACGGATGATCGGGAATACGATCCGGTGTGGATGCAATCCTTCCCCAGTCCATCCGAATTAATGCATGAACAGTATGATATGCACGATCCTCTTGCAGAGGATATGGACAGTCCTGTGGAAGGAATTACTCATCGTTATCCTGACAGGGTCTTGTTTCATATCAGTAACACCTGCTCCATGTACTGCCGCCACTGTACACGGAAGCGGAAAGTAGGGGATGTGGATTCTATTCCTAATCGTGCCCAGATACAAAAGGGTATTGATTACATTGCCAATACACCCGTCGTGCGGGATGTCCTTTTATCCGGAGGCGATCCTTTTATGCTGAATGACACGTATCTGGACTGGATCTTAACAGAATTGGAAAAGATTGAACATGTTGAAGTGATCCGTATCGGTACCCGGGTTCCGGTTGTTTTACCCTACAGAATCACGGATGAACTTGTGGCAATGTTGAAAAAGCATCAGCCATTATGGATTAACACACATTTTAACCACCCCAGGGAGGTAACTGCTTCAGCTCGGGAAGCGTTGCATAAGTTGGCGGACGCAGGATTTCCCCTGGGAAATCAGAGTGTACTCTTAGCCGGGGTTAACGACTGTCCCAGGATTATGCGCAAATTGGTTCACAAACTGGTCAAAAACCGGGTCCGTCCCTATTATCTCTATCAATGCGACTTGTCCGAAGGATTATCCCATTTCCGGACACCGGTCAGTAAAGGCATTGAAATTATTGAAAGTCTGATTGGTCATACCAGTGGTTTTGCTGTACCCCGTTATGTGATTGATGCCCCCGGTGGCGGAGGTAAAATCCCTGTTATGCCGAATTATCTCATTTCCTGGGGAACCAATAAGGTGGTCCTCAGGAATTATGAAGGGGTGATCTGTTCTTATAAGGAACCGGACAGTTATAACCCCGTCTTTTGTGACAGAAATTGTGAGGATTGTAAACTTCAGCTCAAATTGGAAGAAGCCGATGAAAGTAAATTCATCGGTATCGAAAAACTCTTAATTTATGATGATGATACCTATTCACTTATCCCACAGGATAATGAAAGATTCAGCAGAAGGAATGATGAGGATGGAACGGCAGAGGATGCCCAATGACGGATAAAACGGAATATATCGGGAAATCCCTGATTCAGCACGGGACATATAATGACCGGATTTATCTCATGAAATGGGGAGGGGATGATCCTGAATTCATTGCCGATTCCCTGCTTGAATTAGCCCGGCTCAAACACTATACCAAGGTTTTTGTCAGGATTCCCGAAAAGGCAGTCCAGCCTTTTATTGACAGGGGATTTTTAACAGAAGCCGTGATACCGGATTTATACGCCGGTAAAGAGAAAGGGTTTTTTTTAGGATATTTTCTCTCTGACCGGCGGAAGAAACTCAAACGGGAAGAGCACTTAAATAAAGTACTTCGAACGGCTCAGGAAAAAGCGGTTAAACCAGCCCCGGTTTCGCTGAAAAAGGGTTTTACCCTTCGGATGGCAGAAGAAAAGGAACTTCCTGAACTCGCAAAGGTATATCAGGCCATTTTTCCGGAATACCCCTTTCCTGTTGGAAATCCTGGTTTTTTGAAGGAATCCATGGAATCGGGACACAACCGATATTTTATGGTTCATAATGGAGAAAAGATTATTGCTGCTTCTTCCGCTGAAATGTACCGGGATCACGCTTTTGTAGAAATGACGGATTTTGCCACACTGCCTGATTATCGCGGACACTCTCTGGCAAGACATCTGTTGAAGGAAATGGAGAAATTCTGTTCGAAAGAGGGCTTTATAACAGCCTACACAATAGCACGGGCCGTGTCTTTCGGCATGAATATCACTTTCTCCCGCCTCGGTTATGAATATTGCGGGACGATGATAAATAATACACGAATTGGGAAAGGGATTGAGAGTATGAATGTGTGGTATAGGGGGTTGAGAGGTTGAGACGTTGAGAGGTTGAGACGTTGAGACGTTGAGACGTTGAGAGGTTGAGACGTTCAGAGGTTGAGACGTTCAGAGGTTGAGACGTTGAGGGGTTGAGACGTTGAGAAGTTGAGACGTTGAGAAGTTGAGACGTTCAGAGGTTGAGACGTTCAGAGGTTGAGACGTTGAGAGGTTGAGACGTTCAGAGGTTGAGACGTTCAGAGGTGAGAGCTTACTTCGTTCGCTGTTTATGGGTTCAAGAGGTTATGATCCGATGATTTTGAACTCAAGACTCAAAACTTAAAGCTTAACTCAAAACTCAAAAAAAAAAGTGTTATTGAAAGAAAGCAACATAACGGTCCTCGATTTTGAAACAACGGGGTCGGTGGCAGATTACCCGGATGAACCTTGGCAAATTGGGCTTATAGTCCTGGAAAAAGGGAAAGCAAACCGGGAAAAAAGCCTTAATCGTTTTCTGCACGTAGGAGATCGGCCGATTAATCCTTATGTTCCTGGCCGTCATGCCCGTATACGGCATTTGTTGGAACGTTCTCCCCGGCTGGTTGAATTATGGCATGAAATACGCCCTTTTATTGATAATCAGATTTTAGCGGCTCATAATACGGGAACAGAAAAAAAAATTTTGGGAAATGTCTTCCCTGCCCATTCGGACGGGATTTGGATAGATACTCTTAATCTGAGCCGGCAGGTGTGGCCGGGACTGCTAAAATATAACCTGGAATATTTGCTTGAAATGCTGAATCTCACTGAAGCCGTGAGAAAAATCTGTCCCAACGGACATCCCCATGATGCCTACTATGATGCTGTGGGAGCAGCTTTAATACTGGAAATGATTCTAAAACAACCCGGCTGGGATAAAATAACTGTCAGGCAGGCTCAAAAATTGTCTGCAAAACGCAAGTGACCCATCATGTCGGTTTATTGAAATGATTTAATATATCGACTGAACCGTAATTGCGAAATAAATCTGGGTTATATAAATTCTGAAAAAAAGTGGAGTTCCTATGAACATTGCAGTGGATTTTGACGGGACACTGGTTGAACACCGTTATCCGGCGATAGGAAAAGAAATACCCTATGCTTTTGAATCCCTGAAAATATTACAGAAGAAGGGACACAAACTTATTTTATGGACTTACCGGACAGGAGAGAGCCTGGCGGAAGCTGTGGAATACTGTAAAAAGAAAGGTATTGAATTCTGGGCTGTAAATGAAAGTTATCCCGGAGAAAACAGGGGAAAAAATATCGGTCGAAAAATTAATGCCGAGATTTATATTGATGACCGAAATATTGGTGGATTGCCGTCATGGACCGAGATACTTCAGTTACTCCATCCGGAAGATTACGACATGGAATTCCTGTATAAAAAGAATATCAAACGGAATATTTTAAGACGTATTTTTGACCACCTTCGCTAATAAATGGAATTTCTCGATATTTTGTTGTTATTATTCTTTAAAATTGCTTGAAAATTCATAAAATTTGAAAAAACCCTGAATAATCAAAAAAATATCCTTGTATTATACCTGGTGAAATGTTTACTTTACAATTGTTGAAAGATAATGATGTGCCGGATGCCACTCTTTCCGGTTTTGCAACAGTCATTTTTTTCTTTCATCATGCTTCTCTCTCTCCCCGGTCCCGGTCTTTGTACCGGGACTTCTCTTTTAGGGATATAATTCGTTATATCTTTGTCAGGATTTGGAAAAAAAGTCAGGGTTCAGATTGAGGAGTTCTTGTAACACCAGGGCTACGGCCCCAACGGCACCTCCCATATTCTGAAAACAGGCGGGTTTTAAATCCAGAGTCGCAGAAAACGGACTGAGTGAGCAATGGTCAATGACTTCCCGTAACCGTGTATAAAAAGAAGGATTATTTTCTGTCAACGGACCATGAAAAATAAAGGCTTCGGGATGAAAGATATTTACCAGAAAGGCCAGGGCAATACCCAAGTCTGACAGGGCCTGATTGAAGATTGTCTGTGCTGCCTGATCATTTTTTTGCAGCGCCTTTTTGAATTTATCCAGTGTCAAAGGTCCGGTAAATGAATTGAGAAATGAGGATGTTGTTCCCTGTTGAAGCATTGCTTCGACTTTTTGCAGAACAGCATGATCCGACGCCCTGTCTTCCAGTGTTAATCGTGGCAATCCTTTTTTGTCTCCCGTAAGGTCATCCAAACAAATTTGTCCCAGCTCCCCGGGGATATCCAACAGCCTGTTCTGATACACAATACCGCATCCAATGCCATAACGGATATCGATACATATAAAATTTTTATATATTTTTCCTGATCCGAAACAGAGTTCACCCAGAGAAAGAAGATTCGCCTCATTATCCAAAAAGACCGGGATACGGGTTGTTCTTCGGATAAGGGAGACCAGGGGAATATCTTTCCAGCCAAAGGTGTGGGAGTACGTGAGGATTCCTTCCTGCCTGTTGACAAGTCCCGGAACCGATAATCCCACTCCTCTCAACAGCCCCTTGGAAGGTATTTTATTTTGCATCTCCTCGATACATTGCATGATCCTTTGGTTCACATTCTCCACCGTTGCTCCGGCCGGTGTTTCCATTGTGATAAACTCCCGGATTTTCCCGGACATATCCGCCAGGATACAGGATAAAGTCTCTTTCTCAAGATCTATACCAATAGCATAATTTTGAGTGGCCGGGAAATGGAACAGTTGCGGCGGGCGCCCCCCCTTTTTACCGGATTCCCGGCTTCCGGAAGAAACAACCAATTCTAAATTTTTCAGATTCTGAAGGGATCGGCTGATCGTGGGGATACTCAGACCGGTTTTCCGGGCAAGCTGATTCCTGGAAATTTTTCCGCTTGACCGGATGAGCCTGAATATACGTGATTGATTCAAATGATATAAATAACTGGGACGGCCTTTTTGTTCAGCATTCAATCTTACAACCTATTCTTTTCACGTGCTTCTCTCAGGGAAAGAGGAAGTGTTATGTAAAAAGTTGTTCCCATATCTTCCTGGCTTGTAAAATGTACAGATCCATTTAGATATTTTTTCGTGAATAAACGGATGCTGTAAGTTCCTAATCCCCTGCCGGGACCTTTTGTGGAAAATGAGCGTTGGAATATCTGTCGCTTCACGGCTTCAGGCATTACCCCGGGATTGTGTATTGCAAATGAAACCTGCTCATCTTTCCGGGTAGCAGTTAGTGTAATTTCGGCCTCTTTGGAAACCGCCTCCAGGGCATTTTTTATACAATTACCAAGTACCCGCCGTAAAAGGGTTTTATCGGTTTGCATGGTAAACGAATCGGGTGTAGGGTCTATTTTGATTTCTTTGTTTTCAGCCAAAGGGAGATGAATAAAATTTTCCCGTAACATGAATAGAAAGTCGGGAATATGGATTTCTTCTATATTACATTCTAATATATTTTCCTCCGCCGCCAGAATTTGCTGTTGGGATTCAATTTCATCAATCAATTGGTAACCCAAACGTTGTAAGATCTCCCGAAATTCAGTTTTTCTTTCAGGTTTAAACCGGTCATTCACAAGCATTTTAGTAAAACCACGGATGCTGCCGGCTGTATTTTTTAAGTCGTGAAAGAATACTCTTTCCAGAGCGCGGCGTCTGGATTCATGGCTAATATCCAGGGCCGCAAGAAACACAAAGTTTTCTCCATGAAAAATAAATGGGTAGGTTCTTATCTGTAATTCCCAGGCACCCCCATCTTCACGCATGATACGGCAAGTCTGTAGCTCGTGCTTCCCGTCTAAAGACTTCCTGATCGCCTGGTTGGCACCGCAATACTTACAGAAATCCGTGGTTCCGCATCCAAACTCTGAATGCATAGCATGGGTACATTTTAAATATTCACCCGGTCTTAATCCAAATACGTCACTGGAATCGCCCGTAGAATTTATTAATGCTTTAAATTTATCGTTTGCATAGACAATCTGCCGGTTCTGATTTAAGATCGCGACAATCTCCAAAATATAGTTCAGCGGTTTTGTAAACTCATTTTTTTGATCAAAAAGAGATATCTGAAATTTCAGCTCATTTTTCGAGCTCCGTTCACGGTATGGATAATGAATCTTGACAGTGTTTTTTGTCATGAGGGCGAACCTTTTTTAATGTATTGTCATATATTAATTATACAAATTTATAGCATTGAAAAAAATAAAAATAAAATTGGATTTAGGAATCAGGGATAAAATAAAAAACGGCGGCTTTCCAGCCTGCCGTTTTTTTTTATTAACTTCTGTTTCCGGATTATCATTTATATTGGACGAGAGCTAACTAACGATCTGCATCCAGCGGATCATCCCCGTTTCAAAGGGGTGCAGCAGGTCTTTGTGCCAGGGTCTTACCCGAACATTGTATCTGTAGGTCCCTGCTTTTGGAATTTCCACCGTTCCGGAATAAACGCATCTTCCTTCGGTGTTTTTTTCCTTAAGTTTCAATTCCACAACAGATACGGGCGGTTGATTTTCCTGGTATTCCTTAACCAGATACACTTCCACTTTTACATCTTCGGGATTCAGTCCGTCCAGTATGACATCACAGGTTATTTGCATGTGCAATGTATTGATAAATTCTTCAACCGGGTTGATTTCCGTAACCCAGACATCCTTCCAGGCATTAGAAATTTTCTGCTTCCAATGAACCAACTCTTTTGCTTTTTTATAATTGTCAACAGTTAGAAGTTGCTTGTGTTCAAAAGCTGGTTTATAAAGGTTATTCATGTAGTCCTTCACCATCCTGTGAGTGCTGTACACCGGTGTTATGGATCGAATGGATTCTTTCATACGACGGACCCAGGTTTCCGAATAAGGATCCCCGTTTGAGCGTTCGAAATATTCGGGAATAATGGCATTCTCCAATGTATAATACAGGTTGGCACTGTCCTCACTGTCCTGAATGTCGTTGTTGGCATATTCTTTCGGTTCACCTATGGTCCACCCGTTTTTTCCGTTGAATCCTTCCACCCACCAGCCGTCAAGGACTGAAAAATTGATACCGCCGTTTACGGTGACCTTTTCACCGGATGTACCGCTGGCTTCACGGGGACGCCGGGGATTATTCAGCCAGATATCCACTCCTGAAACAAGATAGCGGGCCAGGGTCATATTGTAATTTTCCAGGATGAAAATTTTCCCCAGAAACGGTTCACTCATACTGATATGGTAAATTTCCTTGATCAGAGCTTGTCCCGGACGGTCTGCAGGATGGGCTTTCCCGGCAAAGAAAAAGATGACCGGTTTTTCCCGGTTGGACACAAGGCGTTTTAAACGTTCAATATCCCGGAAAAGAAGGGTTGCCCGCTTATAGGTAGCGAAACGCCGGGCAAATCCCACAAAAAGAGCATCGGGCGTCAGGTTTTCCAGGGCCCGATCTGTAATGTATTGGGGGACACCATTCCGCTGGTCCCGGTTTCTGATCCGCTGCTTTACTACATCCACAAGACGCTGTTTTCGGGTCTTGTGAACATTCCAAATCCGCCCTGCCGGAATGTCGTTGACTGTTTTCCACATCTCGGGATCATCTATTCTTAAAATCCAGTCGTCACCCAGGTATTCATTATAGAGCTTTCTGAATTCCCGGGAGACCCAGGTTTCCGTGTGGATGCCGTTGGTCACATGGGTAATGGGAATCTCACATAACGGAATATCTTTCCATACATCACTCCACAAACGGCGGCTTACCTCACCGTGAAGACGACTCACACCGTTGCAGCTTTTTGCCATCTTCATGGCAAGGACCGTCATGCTGAAGTTTTTGTTGACATCCCGCCCCAGCATAAAAAAGGTATTCCAGTCCAATCCGTAATTCTGGAAACAATGATCAAAATATTTATGCATCAGTGCTTCATCGAAGGCATCGTGTCCTGCCGAAACAGGTGTATGGGTGGTGAAAATGGAGTTGCTGGATACGATTTCTTTGGCCACATCGAATGCAATGCCCTGGTCAACCAGTTCCCGGACTCTTTCAAGGACCAGAAAGGCTGAATGCCCCTCATTCATGTGCCAGACAGAGGGCTTATAACCCAGTAAACGCAAGGCACGGACACCTCCGATACCCAATAGCAGTTCCTGGGTGATCCGCATTTCATGATCTCCACCGTACAGCTGGGATGTAAGAATCCGGTCTTCCGGCAGGTTTTCCTGAATATCCGTATCTAAAAGGTAGATGGATGTCCTCCCGGCCTGCATACGCCAGATCTGGGCATAAACTTTCCGGCCGGGTAAATTGATGAAAATTTTACGGGGGTTTCCTTTCTCGTCCCGGGTCAGTTGTATGGGAATTTCTCCAAAGTCATAACTTGGATACATATTCTCCTGGTTCCCGTCCCCATCTATCTGTTGGTTGAAATAACCCTGTTTGTACATCATTCCCACACCAACCAGGGGAATGCCCAGATCACTGGCACTTTTACAGTGGTCACCAGCCAAAATCCCCAAACCACCGGAGTAAACCGGTACACTTTCATGAATGCCGAATTCTGCTGAAAAATAGGCAACCAGGAAATCCTTTTTTTCAGGGTATGTCTTGTCAAACCAGGTGTCCTTCCGGGACATGTAATGATTGAATTCATCCATAACCGACTTCATCATGTCCAGAAATTCGGGATCGTTTGCCTTTGTATTGAACTGGTTTTGACTCAAATATTTTAAAAGTTTTAAAGGATTGTGTTCAACGTCATACCAGAGTTCATTCCCCAATGTCCGGAAAAGTTTCTGGGCATTGGGTTTCCAGCTCCACCATAAGTTGTAACTGAATTGCTTCAGCTCCTGAAGCTCTTCGGGGACAAAACTTTGAACAGTTATCCTGCGAAAATTTTTCATGATTCCTCCATTTGCGAGGGAAATTATTGGAGTTTACGGATGGTGACAAGAAAAATATCACCCAAATATGAGTGAATATCAGAGAAACCCTGAGAAAAGATTCCGGAACCGTGATTGCCTGTTTTTCATTTCCCCGGATTACGGTAAATTAAAAAAAGAAAACGAGGTGGTATGACGATCAGCAGAAAAGCCTTTCATGAGTATCTTACCCGGGGTGTTTGTATTATAGATGGAGCCATGGGGACCCTGATTGACGATGCCGGCCTGATGCCGGAGGATTACTCCGGTTACGAAGGATGTCCTGAGATTCTGAATGTTTCCCGCCCGGATCTCATTGAATCCATTCACCGGCAGTATCTCGATGCCGGTGCACATATTATTGAGACAAATACCTTTGGAGCCAATACCCTTGTCTTGAAAGAACACGGTTTGGATGACCGGACCTACGAACTGAATCTGGAAGGGGCGAAACGGGCTCGAAAAGCAGTCGACGCAATGAAGGACAAGAGGAATTTTTGCCTGGTTGCCGGATCGGTGGGACCCGGAAGCCGCATGCCCTCCTTGAATCATGTAAGTCCCGATGACATCTACATAGCCTATAAACCGCAGATTCTGGGACTGACAGACGGAGGTGTGGATCTGTTGATCATTGAAACTGCCCAGGATCTGCTTCATGTCAAGACCCTGGTACGTCTTATTCTGGATGTTGCCCCGGACATTCCTCTGATTGTTTCTGTCACGATTGAATCCAACGGCACAATGCTGGCCGGATCTGATATTCCGGCAGTGGTGACGGCTTTGTCTCCATATCCGCTGTCTGCTTTGGGACTCAATTGTGCCACAGGGCCTGTGGGAATGCGTTCTCATGTGCGCCTGATGGCCGAATTATCCCCTTTTCCAGTGTTTGCCATGCCCAATGCCGGATTGCCGGTTCACAAAAAGGGACGCTTTGTTTATGAGCTGGAGCCGGAAACGATGGCTTCGGAAATCGAGGTTTTTGTCCGGGATATGGGTGCTTCCATTGTTGGCGGTTGTTGCGGTTCCACACCCCGTCATATCCGATGTATTTCTGAAAAAGTGGGAACCGGCCGGAAGATTCCCTTCCGGAAGATATCCCGCGAGACTGCCGTCTCATCCCTGTATCAAAACCAGGCAATCCGTGTGAAACCTGCTCCCCTACTGATTGGTGAACGGGCTAACGCCAATGGTTCCAGGGCTTTCAGAAAAGCATTACTTCGGGAAGACTGGGATGCCATGATGTCCATTGTGAACGCTCAGGAACAGGAAGGCGCCCATGTTGTGGATGTCTCCCTTTCCGTCGTTGGACGGGACGAAAAAAAGGATACGGTGTATTTTTTTCGCCGTTTGAATACGGAATGCCGCCTTCCCCTTCAAATTGACAGTACCGATCCTGTGGTTATAGAAACAGCCCTGAAACACTGCGCCGGACGTTGCATTGTCAATTCGGCCAACTTGGAAAACGGGGAAGAGACTTTCCTTTCCATGGCCAACCTTTGTAAACGATACGGAGCCATGTTGATTTGCCTGACGATTGACGAAGAGGGGATGGCTAAAACGGCCGAGCGGAAGAGTGCCATTGCCGGCCGAATGATTGCTCTGGCGGAAAAGGCCGGACTCCGCAGAGAGGATTTGTTTATTGACACCCTTACATTTACCCTGGGAAGCGGGGAGGATGCAGACCGGAATACGGCGGTGGAAACCCTCAGAGCCGTAAAAGATATCAGAGATTCTTTTCCGGAAGTACATTTGCTTCTGGGGGTAAGCAATGTTTCCTTCGGATTGAAACCCCGCATCCGGCACATGTTGAACTCGGTGATGCTTTATGAGGCTGTCCGGGCAGGAATGCATGCAGCGATCATCCATCCCGGAAAAATCATGCCTCTTTCAGATATCCCCGAATCGTTACTGGCCTTATGCCGCAAACTGATTTACAATGATACTACAGCCGGAGACCCCCTGATTCATCTGATTCAGGCAGGCGGTGAAAACATTCCGAATGTAGATTTTACCACACAGGTTGAGTTGACACCGGAGGAGAACCTGCAAAAAAAACTTCTCCATGGGGATTCCGCCGGACTGGAAAAGCTGTTGATGGTATTAAAGGATAAAAAATCCCCCCTGAATATTATCAATGATATCCTTTTACCGGGCATGAAGGAAATCGGTGAGCTTTTCGGATCCGGGAAAATGCAGCTCCCTTTTGTCCTGAAATCGGCATCAGTCATGAAAAAAGCCGTGGATATCCTGAAACCCTTCATGGATAAAAACGAAAAAATGATTCAGGGCACGATAGTTCTGGCTACTGTGCGGGGGGATGTTCACGACATTGGGAAAAATCTGGTGGATGTGGTTTTATCCAATAACGGTTTTATTGTCCACAATATCGGCATCCGACAGTCTCCCGAGGCTGTCTTGAATGCTGTTCAAACTATTAAACCCGATGCCCTTGGACTGAGCGGACTCCTGGTCCGGTCGACCCTTGAAATGAAAAACACTCTGATGGTTCTGAAAGAACACCATATCACCATCCCCGTTTTGCTTGGAGGTGCAGCCCTGACAGAATCCTTTGTGCGTGAAGAACTGGCACCGGTTTATGAGGGAATGGTTTTTTATGCCGCCGATGCATTTCAGGGCTTGTCTATCCTGAATTCTCTGGATGAAAAGATTGAAGCGAAAAATATCCGCCGGGATAAAGACAAGGGGGATAAGATTTTATATAAAAAGGAAGGATGCCGTAAAGCAGAGATTTCTTTCTATGATTACCCATCTCCGCCTTTTGATGGAGTACGTATCCGACAAAAGATAGATATTGACTCGCTTGTGAACTATCTGAATCGCAAAACCCTGTTTACGTTCCAATGGCAATTACGCAAAGGTAAGATGTCCCGTGAGGATTACGAAGCTTTTCTGAAACAGGAAGGGGAAGAACGTTTACGGGAGATGCTCTGCCGGGATGAAATCCGGGAATCTTTCTGTCCCGGGGTGGTTTATGCCTGTTGCCCGGTTCGGAAAATATCGGAAGATGTACTTTCAGTACACCTCCCCGGTAGTTCCGAATCATTTCAGCTGACCTTTCCCAGGCAAAAGGCAGGGGAGTGCCTGTCCGCAGCAGATTATTATTCGCCGCATCAGGACGGACTTATGCCCATTCAGTGTGTAACCCTGGGGAATGAGGCTGTCCGTTACAGCCGCCGGTTGTACGCATCTCATGATTATGCCGAATATTTTTTCTATCATGGCCTCTTAATGCAATTAACCGAAGCCCTGGCCGAGGAAAATCATGCCCTGATACGCCACGAACTGGGACTGGACAAACAAAAAGCGGAAAAACACCGGAAACCCGGAACTTTCCAGGGAATCCGGATCAGTCCGGGATATCCCATGGCACCGGAGCTGGAAAGCCAGAAGATGATTCTCGAACTCCTTAAGGCTTCTGAAATCGGTGTCAGCCTGACATCGGGTTATCAACTGATACCTGAATGCTCCACAACAGCCCTGATTCTGCTCCATCCAAAGGCAAAATACTTTAATATATAATTATAAAAAGAGCTCGAATTTAAGGATGATAAATAGTATTATTACTTTGTACAGGAAAGGAATTTTTCCATGACGATGGGAAGTATCAGAAAGCGGGATCTATACAGACCGGGATAAAGTCCGGCAGCTTAAGGTTCTGTATGGGATGATAAACCTTTTGTACCTCTATTAGCGAGTGTTTGGTGCGTCCCGGCATACAGCGGACGATTATGGTAAATCAGTAAGATCAGTGACAGCATATTATTCGGGAGATTATGCCTGAATGGGATTCATACATCGAAAAAAAGTGAAGTGGCTTTCTTTTGTATTGAATTTGAACTGCCCGGAATGCGCGAATGACTTTAAAGCCGGCAACAGAATGGTTATGAATTATGAAGGAGCAATATACAATTCATTTTGCAGTGCTGACAAGTGAGACAGGGCAGATTCGGAAAATACTTCGGAACGATCAGGGCATGATATCTGAAGATTTGATAAATCTGGAAGAACTTGTTGAAGATAGAACCAGGTTGTTCCACTTTTACCGTGAAGTGAGCAGCCATGGAGCTGCGGTGAATCGGGATGTGAACCTCAGGGATGTACCCGGAACCGTCCAATTTATTGGTGTCAAAACAGAAGATCACATAGCCCTCATTTGCACTGCCGATAAAGGGGATCTTTTGAACCGCTTTTCAGAATTGAAAAACAATTTTATGGGTTTGCAGCGTAAAGTGATAAAAAAGAACGAATCCGTAATGTGGCTGATTGATCAGATAAATGCGTTTTTTGAATCGGCGGGACTCGGATTTGTTTTTTTGAAAAAGGATGGGAAAATTGACGCTTTTAATGAGATGGGAAAGGATTTTTTTCATCGTGTAACCCGGCAATCTATTCAACCGGGCATGTCTATCCATGAACTGGCCATCCCGGATTCTGAAAACGGCATTCGGTACTTTCTGGCAAAAAGTATGCAAGGGGACTTTTTCTCCGGGGATTTTTATGCTGGTGAGTGGTTTGAAGTACGGAGTACTGCCGTGAAAGATAAAGAAGGCCGGCAGCAAGGGGTGCTTCTGATTTTTGAGAGAATCAACCGGAGAAAGAACTATGAAATAACTATTGAAAACCAGAAAGAATTTCTCTACCACATGTACAAAATCTTCCTGCATGATTTGGCAAATATCTTTACCGTTACAAAATCTGCCACATCCCTTTATAAGAGAACATCGAATAAAGAGATGCTTGACAGCATTGCAGAGGCTTCGGAGCGTGGCATCCGGATGATTGACCGGATGAAAAAAGCCGAAAAGATCGTGCATGATCCCGACAAGCTCTGGCCGGTTTCCCTGGCAGAGGCCGTTTATCGCGTGATGAAGGATTATAAAGACTTGTCTTTTATATGTCACGGCCAGGGATATATCTATGCCGATGACCTGATAGGTTTTCTTCTGAACAATCTTGTATCCAATGCAATTCGCCATGGAAAGGCCACTGACATGATGTTCGAGATTTCAGAAGACGATGATTCCGTGATTTTCAAGGTCGCCAATAACGGGGAGCCCATACCGGATGAGATTCGGGATAAAGTGTTTGACGAAAATTTTGAATTTGGTGAAACAGCCTATTCCGGGCTTGGCTTGTTTATTATTCAGAAAATCACTTTACGGTACAGAGGAAGGGTAAGGACAGAATCTTGTAGGGAGTGGAATACCTGTTTCATTTTTACCTTTCCAAAAATCACGGAACCCGAAAAGGTTTTAAATCAGAAAAGTGTGAATAAAAAAGCGGAAGATTGAATATGAAACGGTCAGCTGGTCAATGGACACGGAGGGATTTTATTAAAACGAGTTTTCTGACGGCAGGCGGACTGGCACTGGGCTGTTCTGTCCGTTCCCGGCTGGATATTCTCATCCGGAATGTCCGGATTGCTGATGGAACAGGGAAAGATTTATACACAGCGGATATCGGTTTGCGAAATGGAAAAATTATCGCTATAGGATCCCTTAAAAATGCCACCGCCCATATAGAAATTGACGGAAAAGACCTTGTGGCAGCCCCGGGATTTGTGGATATACACAGCCATACCGATCTTGAATTGCTGGTAAATCCCAATGCCGAAGGGAAAATCCGCCAGGGCATTACAACGGACGTCTCGGGAAATTGCGGAGCATCCCCTTTTCCCCTGACGAAGGCGGATGTGGAAAAATTGCGAAAAAGACTCCTGGAGCAGTATCAACTTGATGAATCCTGGAAGGATCTTGATGGTTTTTTCAGTGCCATTGAAAAGGGCGGGACATCTGTGAATTACATGACTCTGACAGGTCATGGTACTTTGCGGAATGCCGTGATGGGATCATACGACAGGGCTCCCACAGCCGATGAATTGAAAGTCATGAAGAAGGTTCTGGCCCATACACTTGAGATGGGGAGTCTGGGACTTTCGACAGGATTGGAATACGCCCCGGGGAGCTATGCCAATACAGAGGAGCTCATCGCCTTGTCCAAAACAGTGGCTGAATTTGGCGGATTGTACGCCACTCACATGCGGAGCGAAGATGACCGGGTGGAAGAAGCCATTGAGGAAGCCCTGAATATCTCCCGTCAGGCCGGGGTTTCACTTCAGATATCCCATTTAAAAGCCTGCAACAAGAATAACTGGCACAAAGTGGATGCCATGCTTTCCAGGATTAGCAGAGCCCGCCAGGAAGGAATCCCTGTCCACGCTGATCGCTATCCCTATATTGCATGGTCTACGGGACTTTCGGCCTTTTTGCCGGTTTCGGCACGCCAGGGAACCACGGAAGAGATGATTGAAAGACTAAAAAACCGTGAAAATGAAGAACTTGTCCGAAATTATGTCGTCGGCCGGGGTGAGCGGATCGGCGGCTGGGAGCGTGTGCTTATCAGCTCCTGCCGGGGTACAGGCGGTAAGGATTTTGAAGGCAGGACATTACAGGATATCAGCCTTGCCCTGGGATTAAACCCTTACGAAACCGTGAGAAAACTTCTGATTGATTTTAAGGCTGATGTTTCAACCATAGGTTTTGCTATGGAAGAAGGTAATCTGAAAAAAGTTCTCAAGGCGAAGTTTGTGAGCATCGGCTCGGACGGTTCGGTCAGAGCTACCTATGGTCCTCTTTTCAAGGGCAAACCCCATCCCCGCTCTTATGGGGCATTCCCCCGGGTTTTGGCCAAATTTGTCCGGGATGAAAAGGTGCTTACCCTTCCGGAAGCCGTAAGAAAAATGTCTGCCTTGAACGCTCTGAAAGTTGGTCTGACGGACAGGGGGTTCATCCGGGAAAATTATGTGGCTGATTTGGTTCTCTTTAATCCTGAAACGGTGCAGGATAATGCCACATATTTGAATCCTCACCAGTATCCCGATGGGATTCCCTATGTTTTTGTCGGCGGTGTACCCGTTATCCGGGAAGGTAAACACACCGGTGAACATCCCGGGAAAATTCTCAGGCATAAAAGCTGATTTACAGATAATCTGTTAGCTTGCAGATTAAACCTTTAGTTTTCAACATTGTAACGTCGGGACTTCTGTATCCACTAAAAAACCAGATTCAGGAAAGACTTTTGGGATTTTTTTCAGAAAGCGACAAACGTACACTCAGAACACATTTTTCCGGCTTGGAAGACCCGGTTCAGCTTATCTTTGTAAAACGTGACACATTGTGCCGGTATTGTCGTGATACCTGCGAATTAGTTATGGAATTTGCAGAAATTTCCAAAAAAATCCGGGTAGATGTGTACGATATTGACAAAGATGCCGATGAAATCGGGAAACTGGGCATTGAGCGTGTTCCGGCAATTGCTCTCCTGGACAAATCCCGGAAGGATACCGGCATCCGGTTTTACGGGATGCCCGGGGGATATGAATTCCATTCCCTTTTGGGGGCGGTTCTTGTTGTTTCCAAGAGACGGACAGGGTTAACGGAAGATTTGATCCGACAGATCAAACGTATTGAAACGCCCCTTCATATTAAAACCTATATCACGCCAACCTGTCCTTATTGTTCATCAGTTGTCCGTCTCATTCATAAGATGGCCTTTCTCAATCCTCATATCCGGGCGGATATGATTGAAGTGACGGAATTTCCTGAACTGGGGAATGAAGCAGGGGTCAAGGGGGTACCCAAAACAATTGTCAATCATTTTTTCGATCTCGAAGGCGCTTTGCCGGAAGAACAGTTCATTTACACAATCATACAAAATCTAAAAAAATAATCTGGAGGTACGGATGAAAGTAACATTGCAGGGTCTTGCCGATCATTTGACATTTATGGCAAAGGGCGATTCAGGCCATTGGGTTGCTCTTGATGCTGACGAGTCTTTACATGGTTTTAATGCCGGGACACGTCCCATGGAACTGGTTCTGGAAGCTCTTGGCGGATGTACAGCCATGGATGTATTATCCATATTGCGAAAAAAACGTATGAATTATGACCGATTTGCCATAGATATCGAAGCGGAACGGGCAGGTGAACATCCCAAAGTCTTTACAAAAATTCACATGGTTTACAAATTCTGGGGGAATGAACTTTCCGACAAGGCCATTGCCCGTGCTATCGAACTCAGTGAAAGCAAGTATTGCAGTGTGAATGCCATGTTGAGTAAAACAGCGGAGATTACGTCAGAGTATCTTCTGAACCCATAGGCAAAAGCATAACAAGGATGACTTGAAGGGAAAGAAAATCTTTCTTTTTTATCAAAATATTATATATATTTAATGAGAGAAGAGTAATGATATTATTTGAACAGTTGCAAGCTTAATCTGTTTTTTTGACAGGAAGGAGAAATCAGGCAACTTATGTTTGAATCAGGGGAGAGATTTTTATGAAAAAGATACTCACAATCAGTCCCGGTTCGACATCCACAAAAGCGGGTTTATTTACCCCCGAGGGGAAAATAGATGAAATATCCGTGCCTGTGGAGCAGGAATATGCCCGAAAAAACGTGGTGCAGGAATACGCTTATCGTCGGGATTTGCTGAAACGTTTTTTAGAAAAGATCGATTTATCCGATTTGGCCGCCGTTGTTGGCCGGGGTGCCCCTTTGAAGCCCATGGAAGGCGGCGTGTATAAAATTACGCCGAAGCTGCTTTCTGATCTCCGGGAATGCAGATATTCCAACCATGCCAGCAATCTGGGAGGATTGTTGGCTCATTATTTCGGAGAATTGTACAAAGTTCCGGCGTGGATTATCGATCCTGTGAGTGTGGATGAATTCGATGAGATTTCCCGGATATCGGGTGTCCCCGAGATCAGGCGCCGCAGCCGGAGCCATGCCCTGAATATCAAAGCCACGGCCAGAAAATGGTGTGACGAATATGGGGAAGTTCTTGAAAAAGAAAATTTTGTAGTTGCCCATCTGGGCGGGGGTATTTCCATTTGTGCCCTGAAAATGGGGAAGATCCGGGATGTCAACGACGGATTGCTGGGAATGGGACCTTTTTCACCGGAAAGGGCAGGGGCGTTGCCTATCAGTGGTTTGCTGGATTTGGCTTTTTCCGGCGACTATACACGGAAAGAGCTGGATCATTATCTCTCCCGGGAGTGCGGATTAAAGGGCTATTTAAAGACCAATGATGCCCGGGAAGTGGTAAGACGGATTCAGGAAGGGGATAAATATGCCCAACTGATTATGGATGCCATGATTTATCAGATAGAAAAGGAAATCGGGGCCATGCTGGCTGCCTGTCACTTTGTGGTGAAAGCAGTATTGATCACGGGTGGCCTGGCCCATTGTTTATATATTACCCGTCGGCTACAGGATCATTTTTCCATGTTCAATATTCATATTATCCCCGGGGAGAATGAATTGGAAGCGATGGCAGACGGAGGATTCAGAGCACTGAAGGGAGATATTCCTGTTCAGGATTACATGTGAGGATATCATGAGATTTAACGATTTATATCAACGGGTGTCAACCCGGGAACCAAAAAACTGCAATGTGGTGAATCCGGAGGCGGATTCTGTTTTTGAAGGGCTCAAACAGGCAGTTGAGCAAGGATTTATCCGACTGCGTCTTTTCGGAAACCGCGCACTGATTGAGAAGAAGTCGGAACAGCACAAGCTGGAGGTTTCTGCCGTATATCATTCCCTGTCGCCGGTTGAAGCAGCAGCAGCTGCGGTAGAGGATATCCGTAGAGGCGGGGGGGATTTGATTATGAAAGGGGATATTCCCACGGCGGATTTCATGAAACCTCTTCTGGACAAGGAAAAAGGCCTCCGGATCGGGAAAGTTTTATCCCATGTGGCGGTTTGCGACACACCGGCTTATCCCCGGCTGCTCTTTGCGGCGGATGGCGGCATAAATATTGCGCCGGATCTGGAAACCAAACGAGAGATTACAGCAAGTACGGTTGCTTATGCTGAAAAGGTTCTGGGACGTAAGCCCAGAATCGCCTTTGCGGCAGTCATTGAAAAAGTTAATCCCAAAATCCCGGCTACAGGCGATGCCTTTGAACTGGCCCGGGAATATACGGAAAAGGGATATCTGGCTGAGGGACCTATTGCATTGGATGTCATATTATCCGAAAATGCCGCCCGGAAGAAAGGAATTCAATCACAAATTTCCGGAAAGGTGGATGTCATCATTTTTCCCGATATCACTCCGGCAAATTTTATGATCAAACAAATGATCTTTCTGGAGAAAGCAAAAGCCGGCGGACTTATTCTCAATGCGTCTGTCCCCGTGATTGTACTGTCCCGTTCCGATACAGCCGAAACAAAATTAAACTCTATTGTGTTAAGCCTTTTATAAGCCTGTAACCTCCCTGATAAAAATCATCTAAAAAGGATGAAATGTGGAAAACGAACTTGAGCTCATTGAAAAAGCACAGAACGGAGACCGGAAAGCCCAGGCCCGGCTTGTCCTGAGGTATGAAAAAAAAATTTTCAATCTGGCCTTGCGGATGATGCGGGATAAAGAAGATGCTGAAGACGTGATGCAGGAAACCTTTCTTACAGCCCTGCGGAAACTTCATACCTTCGAAGGGCGGTCCCAGTTTTTTACCTGGCTGTACAGGATCACCATGAATATTTCTCTTCAGAAACTCAGGGACAGGAACAAGGGGAATGCCATGGTGTCCTTGTCCGATCCGGATATAGAATCGATTCACGGACAACACCTGTCAGAATGGCCGGCTTTCAATCGCAAGCTCATGTCCAATGAAGAGTTCCGGAAATTGCTTGACAATGCCGTAAAGGAGCTCCCGGCCATTTACCGCTCCGTTTTCATTCTGAGGGATTTGGAGGGCCTTTCCACCATCGAGACCCAAAAACTTCTGGATCTTACCGAATCCAATGTCAAAGTCCGCCTGATGAGGGCCCGCTATTATCTCAGACAGAATCTGCAAAAATATTTTCAGGAAGGTCAGTTCAATGGAAAATGAAAAAACCGAAAAAAAACAGTTAACACCCTTCGAAAAACTCTGTCTCGGCCTGTCCCAGGATATGGATGAAGAAGTCTGTAAGGAAATTGCCGTCGAATTGGAAAAGTGTCCCGATTGCCATTTCTTCTACAATTCTGTGGAAAAAACCATTGAAATGTACCGTGAAGTGGACAATGAGAAGGATATGGACGAAGAGATGGAATTGCGGCTTCTAAATGTCCTGAAACTCGAGGATTTCAGGGAGTGAAAAAAATTGAAAAAAAACATGGTCCTTGTTATATTTTGTAGTTAATACCATGCTATTTGACAGGACCGGATTGTAGGAGTGCTATGGAACAAAAGCGAGTGATTGTCTTTACAACCCCGACATGTACCTATTGCAAACAGGTGAAGCGGTATCTCATGGAGAAGAAGATTCGGTTCAAGGAAGTGGATGTAAGCCGCAACACAAAGGCAGCCCAGGATATGATGCGGAAAAGCGGGCAACAGGGAGTGCCCCAGTTATGGATAAACAACAGACCCATTGTAGGTTTTGACAGACCGAAAATAAATAAAATGTTAAATCTCAAAACATGAGAGTCGGAGGAAATTCATGAAAATCAAACCACTTGATGATCGCGTGCTTGTAGAAACAGCACCCCAGGAAGAAAAGACAGCCAGCGGGATTATCATCCCTGATACGGCAAAAGAAAAAAAGCATCTGGGGACCGTTATTGAAGTGGGGACAGACGAAGAGCTGAAAGAACTCGTCAAACCCGGTGACAAGGTGCTCTATGGAAAGTATGCGGGAGAAGAGATCAAGTTGGATGATAAGGAATATATTCTTCTCCAGCGGAGTGATATTCTTGCAATCATAGAGGACTGATCTTAGGATGAACAAAAAAAGGGTGCTGAAGCACCCTTTTTTTTTAAATGATGAATTGAGTTCTGAACTAATAGTCTTCTCTGGCGAAGAGGTACATGAAGCTTTTGGCAGCCCGACTGCTGGAGAACATGCCCATGAGGGCTCCGACACTGATGGAAAAGGTCCAGATAAAGGGTGAAAAGGCCAGGGAAATGTCAAAAATATACTGGACAGAAAAATTGATAACCTGAAAGGAAAGATGGAGGAGAACGCCGGCAAAAGCTCCTCCCAGAGCTCCTTCAAGAATTCCTTCGAAAATATAGGGCAGACGGATAAACAAACCGCCGGCTCCCAACTGTTGTAGAATGGCAATCTGTTTTCTCCGGGCATAGACGGAAAGTTTAATGGTGTTTCGGATAAGGATATTCATGGCAATAATCAGGGAAATGATAATTCCTGTCCCCACAAGTGTCATCAGGCGAAAATACTTTTCCATCAGGATTAAAATTTCTTTATGATATTTTACATCATCAACGCCCCGGAGTTCTGAAATGCGTTTGGCCACATTTTCAACAATATCCGGATGAGTCATTTGTTTATAGAGCTTAATGTGAAAAGAAGGGGGAAGAGGGTTTTCGTCCAGAATATCATGAATATCCTCCCCGAACTCTTCCTTGAAAATCCGGGCAGCCTCATCCTTGGAAATGTAATTAATCATTTTTATTTGATGGATTTCCGCCAGTTCGTTCTGAATGCGTGTGATTTCATCTCTTTTCAGATTGGGATATAAAAAAACCTCGATTTCAAATTTGTCCTGGAATAAATCAAAAGATGTAAAGGCCTTGTATCCCAGAAGTCCCATACCAATGACAATGCTCAAAGATATGCCGATAGTGAATATTGCTACCAGTGCCGGCAGGCGGGCGGTCCACAAATTGATGAAGGTTTGTTTCAAAATAAATGATAGGCGCATTACAAATCCACCAGACTTCCATTTTCCATATAAATTCGGCGGTAATCCGTATCTTCAATGAGGGTGTAATTATGGGTGGCCATGATCACCGACGTTCCCAGGGCATTTATTTTCTTCAATAATTCAAAAACGGTATTGGCGGCTTCCGGGTCCAGATTGCCCGTCGGTTCGTCGGCAAGGACGAGAAAAGGGTTTTTTACAATTGCCCGGGCGATGGCAACCCGTTGTTTCTCACCGCCGCTCAGAGATCCGGCTTTCTGACGCCATGTTCCCAGAAGGCCCACTTCGTCAAGGATCACACTTACTCTTTCATGGATGGATTTTCGGGAATGACCGGTCATGATCAGGGGCAAAGCCACATTTTCAAAAACATTCAGATTTTCAATCAGGCGAAAATCCTGAAAGATAATTCCAATGCCCCGGCGGAGTTTCAGAATCTGCCGCTTGCTGATTTTCCGGCTGTCCCAGTTCCGGATTCTGATATAACCTTTGGTTGGCTGAATATCCATGTATATCACACGCATCAGGGTGGATTTACCACACCCCGTAGGTCCCAGGAGAAGCGTGAAATCCCCCTCGTAAAATTGGGTTGTGATATTCCGTATACCTTCACCGTTTCCGAAATTGACAGTCAGCTTGCTGCACTCAATCATGGGTGATTACCACCAGTAAGCGTTCAGATTGTTCATGTGCCTCCAGGTATGAAAATTCCTCTAAAAATAAGAGATTCTGACCCGGTAATCCAATGAACATTTCTTTTAATTCATGAAATGGCCAGATCCGCTGTTGATGGATTTCAATAACCTGTCGGCCCATGTGCGTGATTTCCAGATATGTAAGGCAAAGATTTTCTGATTCCAAATAGTCATGGTGTCGGTGGACAATGTCACCGTTCCCCATTTTTTTTATTTCATCCTGATTGATGAAGTAACGCTTTATCAGAGCCGGCAGAGCAAAATCAAAAAACAAACTTTGTCCCGGTTTACAAGATTTTTGCATGCGATGGATGTAATGTTTCAAAACATCCGTGTCTTTAATATAATTCAGGGAGTCATGGAGATTAAGCCCCAGGGTAAAATTGTCCGGCATGAAGGTTGTCATCATATTACCGACAAACCATTCATTTTCAGGGTATTTCTCTTTCGCTTGACGGATCATGGATTTTGAGATATCCAATCCACGGATTCGCCGGGCCCCGGCGGACAGGTGGTGCAAAAGGGTGCCCGTACCGCAGGAGAAATCAATGATGGCATCCGTTTGAATATTGAGTTCCGCTGAAAGATCCAGTAAATACTCCGCCCATCCTTTATAATCAATATCCGCCATGAGCTCGTCATAAAAATCTGCAGACCGGCTGTAAGGCGGAATGATATGAAGTGGGTGGCTCATAGGGAGAGATGCCGGGTCATATAAAGATAGAAGTTGAAAGTAAAATAAATCAGCAAAAGAATAATGCCGCAATACCGGTTTAATCCTTTTCGCAAGATAATCATGGGAAAGAGTATAATTACAAGTCCCAGCATGACCGGGATTTCAAAAGTAAATATCACCGGGTTTACGGGAACATATTTGAAGAGCCCGATTCCGCCGATGACAAAAAACATATTGAATAAATTAGAACCGATGATATTTCCAACGGAAATATCTGTCTCTTTCTTCACCGCAGCCATCACACTGGCCGCCAGTTCCGGAAGGGATGTCCCCACAGCCACTATGGTCATCCCGATGACGATATCCGGGATTTTAATAAGCTGTGCAATGTAAACTGCAGAGCTTACCAGCCAGTCCGAACCGAAGGTAAGTCCTGTGATACCGATTATGATGAAGAATAAGTTTATCAGTATTGAATTCGTTTTTTCCGGCAGCTTTTCTACAACCGGCACCTCTTCGGGGTGCAAGACCAGATAAGTGGTATATCCTACAAGAATAGATATAAAGAGGACTCCTTCCCGGAAATTCACGCCGTCCCGAATAAAGTATATAAAAACCAGGGATGATATAAGGAGGAATATGAGTTCTTTACGGATCATCTTATAGTGGATCACCAGTGGCGAGAAAAGCGCCGAAAGTCCCAGAATCAGTGCAATGTTGGCAATATTGCTGCCTACAACATTGCCGATGGCAATATCCGACTGTCCCTTGATAGAAGCCACAGTTCCAACCAGGAATTCAGGCATGGATGTCCCGAATGCAACAATGGTAAGCCCGATGATCATGGGTTTCACCCCGTAAATCCGGGCAATATTGGCTCCGCCACGGACCAAGAAATCTGCTCCGTAATAGAGCAGCACGATGCCGATAACAAAAAGTATCAGTTGGTGGACAAGTTCAGGCATGAGAATACAGGTTGTTTTCTTGAATATAGTTCAGAACAGATTCAGGAATCAGATTTGCCACATTTTCTCCCTTGCGGATTTTCTCCCGCAAGGCAGAGGCGCTGATATCCACAACGGGCCCGTCAATTGTTACACAATGGGGACGAAAATCGGGATGGATATCTGAAAAAGAATAGCCTTTTCTGGGAAAGACGGCAAAAGATACGCCCAAAGTCAGCATCTTATCGATATCCTTCCATTTTTGAATTGCTGCCATCTGATCCATACCGGCAAGAATGTATAATTTTTCTACGGCATCATAAAGGGATATAAGATAGTAAACTGTGTCAATTGTATAGGACGGGCCGGGTTTTTCCAGCTCCCAGGTGCTGATATGGACGTTTTCCATCTCCGCAAAAGCCCGTCTGAGCATTGCCAGCCGGTGTTTCCCTGCTGCGGGATTTTCCTTTTTAAAAGGAGAGCGGTTCACGGGCATAAGGATCATTTGATCCGGCGCAAGTTGCTCCAGAGCCTTACGGGCATAAAAGAGGTGACCGTTATGAACGGGATCAAAAGATCCGCCGTATAAACAGAGTTTCATGGAATTTACTTCCGGTCAGGGTCGCCTGTCAGGGAATTGTAACGGATTTTGTCCTGGGGGGATTTTAGCTTGGATTTGTCGATTTCACCGAATATTTCAGACAGTTTCTCCATATCCCCAATTTTCTTATAGCACTCAGCCATGTTCAGCAGGGTTGGTTGATAAAGGGGGGTATCGTAATATTTATTGATGATTTCTTCAAAGGTAATAATAGCTGCTTTCCACTCCCGTAAAATCATGTAAAGTTCACCGGCATCGAAGATTTTCTTGGCCAGTTTCATGCGACATGTTTGGATACGATCTTCAGCCGGTTTCCGGAATTTGCTGTGGGGATAGGTGTCGATGAAATCCTGATACTGCTGAATAGCATGATATGTATAGGTCTGATCCCTTTGATAAATGGGGGATAGTTCAAAATAGCACTCGCCAATCATAAAATCTGCCTCTTCAGCCAGGTCGCTGGCAGGCCAGCGGAGTAATAGCCGTTGAAACTCGTCAATGGCTACAAGATATTCTTTTAATTGGTAATGGGATTTAGCCAGCTTGAACTGGGCGTCATCAGCAATATCACTCCCCGGGGCGTTGTATACGACAAAAGTAAAGTGATCGATGGCTTTATAATATTTTTCATCGTCATAAAGCTGGTTTCCTTTTTCATAACGTTGCATAAAGGAACCGGTTTCAACGGTTTTGGAGCCGGAGCAACCCCATAGGACGAAAAGTGTAATGGTGGTAAGGATAAAGCTATACTTGTAAGATTTCATAAGCCTTCCAAATCAATTTGCATGTGAAAAGTTAAGCCCTGATTTCGGAAAGACAGATTGGGCACCATGTTCATGTGTACACGGTGAGCAAAGTGTTTGTTCCATCGGGATGTGCGAAAAAATGCATCAAAGGCAGAGATCAGATGATTGAACATAAGGGCGGATGTAAAATAGGTGGACCTTTTCAACAGGTCATTGGCGTCTTTTCGCATGTCGGCATAGTGTTCCTGATTGGGAGAAGAACGCCGGATAACCTGATAGTCGGGATCATCCTTGTATTCCTGCCAGTCATCCCAACCCTGTTTAAACTGTTTGTACTTGCTGATGTTTTCGTAAAAGTGGTACTCTTTTTCCAGCTCGATCTGGTCCCGGTAAGCCTGCCAGTCTTTCCATGTTTCAAAGGTCTGAATAAATTCAGTGAAAGTATACCTGTGTGTCCCGACATAGAGATAGACATTGTGTGTTTTCTCTGCAGCGGGGTTAGCCCATGGCTTTTCATACTCTCCGTAGTAGTCATCCAACCAGCGGATGACATTCCAGTGATTATCCGCAAAGGATGTATAGTCATCGGTTTTGGCATTTCCGGCCTGGTTGTAATATACAGTACCACTGATTCCGGCCAGTTCAAGAACCGAATATACAATTCCCCATGAAACAGATTGTGAATAAAACTGTCCGGTCCCCGGAAGAACGGCGGACATCAGCATGGCTTTTCGGGGATTTTTTTCCGGCTCTCCCATCTGAATTTTTTCAATTTTTTGTCCTGACAGCGAGGCACTCAGGATCAGAAAAAGCAGGATAATGCGTTTCATGGTTTTCCTTATAACGGATCGGTTCTGTTGGGAAAGTTAAAGAGAACGGACCAATAAAACCGCCACTCTTTTCCGAAAGTGACCATCTTTCCATTGGCTTCATCCAGCCGGCTGAAAGAATCCAGGCCGTAAACGGCATCCAGTGAGATGGCCAGGGGATAGGCATAAAAGGAGTGTCCGCCCAGGCGCAGTTCGATGCCCACATTTTGTTTTATGTCAAGATCTCCCAATCCGCCCCGCCAGGCATCCCCGGCCTGGTAATAGATACCGGCATACAAACGGTTAAAAAAGAAGGGTTCCAATCCAATGTGCATGTCAGGAATGACAGGGAAGCGGTATATGCCTGTTAAAACCATTTTCTGGGTCCCTTCAATGGAATAAAAAGGATATCCTTTCAGCCCCGGACGGCCGCCACCGTAGTAATGGAAAAAACTGTCGATTTTCGTGTTTTCCTGCCAACCGCTGTTGATGGCCACACTCAGTGCGCTCCGGTCCGGAAAGGATACAGGGAGAAAAAGTTCAGAGTTCAATTCCAGCCGGAAGGTATTTTCACGACTGTAGATTTCCTGAAGGGTGCTGTATTCTTCACTGATGCCAAAATCCTGAAGATACCGGTTGAAATCGTAAGCAATACTGAATTTTGTGGAAAAACCACGACGGGGATTGATATCACTGTGCCAGTCAGGAACAATAAAATCCAGAGTCCAGTCCGATTGAATGGAAGTCCCTTTGAAATATGTATAACCAAAGGGGTCATACAATATTCTCCGTGTTTTGTCATAATCAGTGATGGAAGCAGAGTACTGGTGATGATTAACGGACACGTGAAAGAGGTGATTCATCCACCGGTATTCCATGCCGCCGATAGCTTCCCAGAGTCTGAATGAGATATCCCGTTCGAGATCCGTTAATTCATACAGGCGTTCTGACTGGGAATCCAGATGGTAGGTTACGTAATATCCTTCCAGATATAAGGTCGGCAGGAGAAAGTTGAAATCCAGCCGGGCATAGATATCCATGTCCTTATTGGTTGCTATCCCCATGGATGTATACAAATTATATTTATTTAAGACTTCATTCTGAAAGGCGGCAAAACCCAGTTTAGGTTTGTTGTAATCAATCATCAGATAGGGCATGACAAAAAAACGGGAAAATTGGGATGTGTATGGCTCGGATTTGATATGGGGCAATTGGGTGGGATCGTAATCGTTATTTGGCAGAGTGTAAGGCCGGTACGTTGCATAATCAGGATTGACAGTTCCCGTTTGTGTGAGTTCTGCCAGTTTAAAAATGCCGTTTTCAAACAGGGTATACAAAATATTTCCATCTGGTGTGGTTTCAGGATAAAAGGCAGCTCCCGTCACGTTGGTCAGAAGGGATACATGACCGGTTTCCAGGTTCAGGGAATAAAGATTGAAAATCCCTGTCCGGTCTGAGGCGAAAATGACGGATTTCCCGTCTCGCGTAAAGACGGGGTGGCGGTTGTCACAGTTCTCTGTGGCTAAAACACTTTGTATCTCACCGTTTTGAGTGTCCAGACTGTAAATATTTCTCCCGTGCAACAAGGCCATGTCGAAGATAATGGATGTTCCGTCGGGAGATACATCCAGATCATAAACCTGTTCACCGTGATTAAAGTGGGTCAACGGTTCAATTGTACCATCCTGAGCAACGCGGGCCAGGTTATGACTCCCGTCATGAACGGTAATCACATAAATCTCGCCATCTCCTGAAACGGCAACGGAATACACCCGGTCATTTTTCGTTATAAATTCTGTTTTGTCGCTTTTAAAGTCGTATTTAGCCAAATCAAAATAGATAGAGCCGTAAATATTGGGGAGGCGCTGTTTCACGTAGTAGATATATCGGCTGTCGGGACTCCAGGCGATATTTCCCCGAATGCGGGATTGTTTATCCAATTGTTCCAAATCTCCGTTTTCAGTGAGTCTGAATAGATATGTCTGTCCCAGATAATCCCGGTTTTCCGCAGCAGATAATACGGTTTTCTCACCATCCGGAGATACAGAAACGTTAAAATAAGCAGGTCCTTTTTGCAGGAGGATTTCCCCCTTTTTTTCGTGCCGACGGATAGTTTCCGTGTCCCGGAGATAAGCGGCGGTTAGCGTATCCCGCCATTCATTGTATATTTCACGGCCTGTTTTTCCAAGGATGGCCCTGAAAACTTTGTTAAAGGACCAGTGACGGGCCGAAGCGGCGGTTTCGGCAATTTGGCGGTTTATTGAGGGACCATAAGTATGATTCAGGTAACGCACAAAGGCAAAACCGGTGTTGTATACCGACTCATTTCCCGTTCCCTTTTTGTCAAAATAGGCTGCTTCATTCCAGCTGAATAAATTGCCGTGCAGGGCTCTGTCTCTCAGAAGCATATCTCTGTGTGAATCCCACAAATCCCCCATGCTTTCGGCAAACTGAAACTGGGCAACTCCTTCAGCCCACCACATGGGCACAACCACATTAGCCACCGGCATGGCACCGATTCCTTTGGGGTACTCCATGATGATGTTGTCTTTATAGGGTTTTTCACGATCCAGGACCTGAATATAGCCGGCAGGAAATGTGATGGGAAATTTCATGGCCTTCCCCAGGGAAACGATATGGGAAAACTCATGAGTAAAAACATTCCGGATCCAGCTGTGGTTCCCCCTCAGGTCAAATTGAAGGGGTGATGCCCAAAGCAGGATTTTGTTTTCAAAATAGTAGGCGCCCCCGTTGGCATAATCATCGGTATCCTGTATGACAATCTGTGTTTTGGTAGCAGGCTCGTATTGGTACAGACCGGTAACATGGGGATACATTTCCTCCGCCACTTTCATCACCATCCGGGCTGTCTGTTCCGTACCGTCATGATAGTGATAAATAAAGTGTTCCGATTCAAAAGTATGCCAGTTCAGTTCGGGGTGATTGGGGCTTCCCCAAAGGGATACTGCTAAGAAAAGGAAAATAATCGGGAAAGAGAAGCATCGTTTCAGATATTTCATGAATTTATTTAAGTATCGCCGGTTTAATGATAAAGGTTTTTTCACTTCCGGATCCGTTGATTGTAATTTTTGCAATGTACACACCCGAATCGAGTGAACGAATATCCCACGGGATTTCATTCCACTGCTGTTGAATGGGGGTTTGTTGCAGATGTTCCACAAATTTACCCTGTAAATCGTAGATCTTAATATCCACAAATTCTGCTTCGACGGCAAAATACCGGAAGCAGGTTTTTTCATCCGAAACAGGATTTGGATAGTTATAAATCAGGTCTTTGGCTATTAACATCCCCCTGGGATAATCCGGTGTTGTTGTATTTATCCGGATATGACGGGTACTCCACAGGTCTCCGTTGGGATATGCCCAGTGCAGAGAATCTCCCTCCAACAGCAGGCGGTCGCCCTCAGAAAAAAGGGCTAAACCCTGTCTATGATGGGTCAGGAAAAAGGAGAAAGGTTTTGGGGTGATTGTATAAGATGTAAGTCGTGTACCTGTTTTATCAAAAATATCTATCCGTCCGTCAGGTTTTAAAGCGATGATCCGGAGCTCGTTCCTATCAAAATAGACACGTATAGCATCGTAGTTATTCCTGACAGGAAAACCATTCCAGGGGTGACCGTCACTGTCTGTCAGGATCAAATATTTCTCCGTTCCGCTTGTTCCCAGAAGTAGAAAATCCGGTCCCCGGGTTTCGGGCAGATCCAGGGGGATGATCTCGTCAATGATTAGATCCTGCTGATATCCCCGGGAATTGATCAGCCTTCCTTCAGAAACGTCATAAAAATAAAATCCTCCATGATCCGAATCTGTTACAATCAGTGTGTCTGAGTATGAGACCATGCTTCCTATGGTAAAAGACAATTGTTCCACTTGGCCTTTATCGGGATAATGCAGGAATTTACCGGAACTCACCAGGAGAGAATGGTTATATACAACGGTTCCGCCTATATCGGTAACGGTTGAAAAGGGTCCGGATAGAAAATCCCGGTCCAGATGATAAAAACTGAATGCAGAATTGTCTGAGTCGCCGTGAGGAAGAAAAAGTGTATTATCATACAGCAAAAGAGAACCAATTCTGAGTGCATACGAAAGAGAACGGGAAGTGGTGAGAACAGCTCGTAATGGATTGTCCAGGATATCATACTGTCTGACGACACTTTGGGCATTTTGTGTGTGGATAACGATGAGTTTGTTTTCATAGGGGAGAATCGCCGTGTTTTCGGCCCGGGCAGAGAGTGGGCTTAAATCCGCAAGGGAGACAAAACCCGTATCCTCCAGGCAGACCAGATGGTTTTCCCGCAATCCGTAAGGGATGTGTGTTTCTGTGTTGTGAAAATCCCATGTTCCCAGGGCTTCAAATCCAACGAATTGTTCCGGGCGTTCTTTGAGGAAGTCCAGTGTGAAGGAGGCTGAATCTGCCGTAAAAGTGAATTGTTTCAACCGTATTCCGGTTTCAATGCCGGAAAAACTCCGGGTATCGGGATGGGTCCTGTCGGAAAATTCAATATTCTTAATATTGTAGATATGGGAATTGTTATCCAGAAATCCCATGTTTTTCGAAAACCACATATCCCATTTCCAGCCTTGGTTTACCGAGCCGCTCAGGGGACCGTAATTTTTCCCGATATCGTAGGCGCCGTCTGCCTCTTCCAGGCGAACCATGGGAATTGCCTGGCCGTTGGGATTTTCCGGGTACTCAAAGAGAGCTTTATCAGGGTCATAGACATGCCAGATAAGCAAACCGGAAGCAGGTAGAGTGATATCGTAGTTTTCAACGGATTCCAGCACGCCCGTAGAAGGATTCAGCGAGTAATCTGCAAGTCCCATGTCTCTGACTTTTTCCAGGGCATCCAGATAGGTTTCGTAGCGTTCCGAATCCGGCAGGATATCATCCAAATGATTTTGATAAAGGGAATCCAGGCGGATTCCGGCATTTTTACGATATTCAACAAGGAAGTATTCCCGGCTGCTGACAGGGATTTTCAGGATTTCTCCCGGAAGCAGGGAGTAGCGGTTTGCATGTTCTGCCGTTTGTGGCGATTGGATACCCATGATGATTCGCTCGAAAGCAGAAAGGCCAATGGGGAGGAGTCCGTTTGCATTATTGGATCCCTGATCCATAAACCCAAAGATACCCGTTCCCGATTTGCCTGTCTCTGTATTATAAAGAGGAGGGAGACCAAGGAGAAAACCTGACATAAGGAGAGCTGTCCCGTTCAGAGCCACATTGAGTTTCAGTTGATTTTGCATTTCCGGCAGAACGATTCCCTGTTTGACACCCAGGGATTGTATCAGTGCAACTGCTTCGGGACTGAGGTATTCAGAGAGAAATGTTTCATCAAAATAGAAGGAAGGGATATCAAAAGGGGTGGGGTCATACATGTTGGAAAAGTCGAAATCTTGTCCCACTCCGGCGTGAAAGAGGATAACGGTTTCGAAGAGGGAACTTTCTCCGTGATTTTCTTTAAGGATTCTGAATGTTTCATAAACCAGTTCTGCCAGGCGGTAATCCACGCTGTCCGGTTTATCTGCCGGATGGTAATAGCGGATATTCCGGGGGAGACGTATAGATTCTGCGCCGGTGGGTAAAATCACAGATGCGCTTGTATCAATCCGGAGGGCTTGATTGGTCACATGGCGCCAGTAATTGCTGATCGCCTTCAGGTGGGATTGAAAATAAGCCTTGTTATGGGGGGGCGGGTCCAATGCATATCTATAATCACTCTCATCCCAGGATTGAAGAAAGGAACCGTTTCCGGTTGTAACCGGTGTATTATCCTCCTCAAATTCCACTAAAATCACATTCCAGTGCTGAGGAACCAGCACCGGCCGGCTAAATTGTGACGGGGTTCTGGTGGGAAGGGCATAGATCGTTGTATAAAAAGTGGCGACAAAGATCGCCGCCACAATCGTTGATAATCGCAGCCTGTTCATAGTTTAATTAATCTTTTCCGAAGCGGTACCTGAGACTGATACGCATCGTATTGGTCAGAGGATGGTTTTCGGCTCCGGCAGTATATCCGAAATCGAATCCGAGATTGTGGTACATGAGTCCGAAACCCAGTGTCGGATTGTTGATTTTTCCGGCTTTATCGTAAATATATCCCGCTCTCAGGGCAATCAGACCGTTATACACATATTCGGCACCGATGTTGAAAATCATTTGATCAATTTCGTTTTGAACACTGCCGTCATTAACGGATCCCACTTCAATCTTATTCATCACCTTATTGGTGGGATGTCCGCCAAAAACGCCCCAGCCCACCATCTCTTCTCCCGTATCCGGGTGATAGCTGACAGCCAGGTTGCCGTTTTCATCATAGTCGCCACCGACTACTTCATTTCCGTATGCGTCATAACCACCCTGTGGTTTTCCTTCGGCATCGTATCCGCCAATCACACCATCTCCCGAATAGTCGATATCGCCTTCATACTTCCAATCGTTGATCCAGGATGTAAAAATGGCTTTGTACCAGGGATCGGCATACGCTTCTTCTTTTGTATTTTTATCGATAATAAGGTTTCCGTTCCGGTCCATCGGCTGGTAACTGGCAACAAGCATTTTATTCACGTCGAAAACAATCGAGAATTTATTATGTTGTTTTTCCAGAACCTTCAGATTGATTCCCAGTTTCATGTTGGTCGGCATGGGATCTGCCTGGGCAACATCGATGAAAGCCACCTTGGGGCCCAGGTTTGAAAGATTCATACCAAAATCGATCTTGTTCCAAAGAAGACCTTTGTACAAATAACCAAAATCAAAGGCAAAACTTGTGGAGGACCCTTTTCCTTTTTCCTGAATGGTTCCATAAGGACTCAGCATCTGATATACAATTTTCGCATTGACGCCGAAGGCCTGGTTTTCAGAAATCTTAGTCCCGAAAGAGATGGTCACGGCGGCCATATACGATACGAAGGTTCCCAGGTCATTGTTGTTTTCATCCCTTCGTTGTTGTTCGCCTAAATTCAGGTAGATGATATGTCCACCCACGGTGCCAAAGCCGGGAATCCGGTAGCCGGTTGTGAGGAAGTTGTAATACATATCATCGACCAGGTTAGGGAGCCATTTTACATACATAAGTCCCACTTCATTTTTATCCATATAGGCCAGTCCGGCCGGATTCCAGTAAGAAGAATAGGCATCGCTGGCATCAGCCACCTGGGCTTCTCCCATGGCTTCTGCCCGGGCACCGGGAGCTATCAGTAAAAAGATTGCACCGGCATCCCCCTGAGCCATCAACGAACCGGTGGATGCAATGAAAATAATCATGAGAAGTAATATGAATCGTCTCAGCATAATTTTGGGTCTCCTTCAAAAAAAAACCGAACGACAATGACACGCTCGGCCTGATTGTTCGTTCAAAGGACATATTTGTCGGGGTCACTTTTTTCAAATAATCCTTTAACGAACGTTTCTGATGCTCACCTCTCGAATTTTTGCGTTGAAAGTTAATACCCTTGGATTCAGAATGTCAACATTTCTCTATCTTTACTTATATACGACAGAAGGGGTTGACGGTTCCGTGATGCCTGTCATGAATTCTCTTCCAAAACCTTGATTTCTTCTTTGAATTCGGTCACATCCTGAAATTCATGATAGACGGACGCAAAACGGATATAGGCAACTTTATCGATTTGGCGAAGTCTGTGGATGACTTCTTCACCGATAAAGGAGGACTTAACTTCGGACAGGCTCAATTGTTCGATTTTTTGTTCAATTTCCCGGGCAACATTCTGAATGGTCTTTAAAGAGACAGGTCGTTTCGTACAGGAAAGTTGAATGCTATGCATCAGTTTTTCCCGGTTAAATTCTTCCCGCGTACCATTGGATTTAATGACAAGGACCGGGCTCAGTGCGACATATTCATAGGTAGTAAAACGATACCCGCAGGCAGGACATTCTCTGCGGCGACGGATGCCGATCTCTTTTGTCAGAGGACGGCTGTCAATAACCCGTGTATCGGGCAGGCCACATTGGGGACATTTCATGATACATATCGACTCAGAAGTTCCGGATACAGCGGGTATTTTTCTGAGAGGACTTTAATTTCCTCTCGGACGGTCCTGAGGTTTTTCTCGTTATCAGGATCGGAAATCACCCGGTTGATAAATCCGGCAATCTCCTTCATTTCAGTTTCTTTAAATCCCCGGGTTGTCAGGGCTGGTGTACCCACACGGATACCGCTGGTGACAAAGGGGCTCCGGGTATCAAAAGGAACCATATTTTTATTCACGGTAATGCCCGCCTGTTCCAGAGCGTTTTCTGCTTTTTTACCGCTGATGCCCTTATTCCTCAGGTCGATTAGAACAAGGTGATTATCAGATCCCCCGGAGACAAGGTTAAAATCCAGACTTAACAGGGAATCGGCCAGGACTTTCGTGTTTTGGATAATCTGTTTGCTATACGATTTAAATTCAGGTTTTAATGCTTCACCAAAGGCTACAGCCTTGGCAGCAATGATATGCATAAGGGGACCGCCCTGAATACCAGGCATTACGGTAGAATTCATAATTTCGGACATCATTTTTGTCCGTCCGCTTTTGGCGGCTTTCAATCCGAAGGGATTTTCCTTGTCTTTCCCCATAAGGATCATTCCACCCCGGGGCCCCCGAAGTGTTTTATGGGTTGTGGTAGTTACCACATCACACCAGGGAATGGGATCCGGGTGCACGCCGGCGGCAATGAGTCCGGCAGGATGAGCTACATCCGCCATGAGATAGGCACCGACCTCATCGGCGATTTCCCGGAAACGGGCAAAATTGTAAAACCGGGGATAGGCACTGGCGCCTACGATAATGAGCTTTGGTTTATGTTCCCGTGCTTTACGAACCACATCATCGTAATCTATACGGCCGGTATCTGCCTTTACTCCATAACTGACAATATTGTAGAGTTTACCGGAAAAATTGACCGGGCTTCCATGGGTCAGATGACCGCCATGGGATAAATCCATTCCAAGGACCGTGTCCCCGGGTTGGCAATAGGTAAAATAGACAGCCATATTGGCTTGGCTGCCGGAGTGGGGCTGTACATTGGCATAATCGGCACCAAAGAGCTTTTTCGCCCTGTCCCGGGCAAGGTTTTCTGCCTCATCAACATACTCGCATCCGCCATAATAACGGTGTCCCGGATATCCTTCGGCATATTTGTTCGTCATAACGTTACCGGCTGTTTCCAGGACTGCCGGACTGACAAAATTTTCCGAGGCAATCATTTCGAGGGTCTCGTTCTGTCGCCGGATTTCACGGGTTATCGTTTGAAACAATTCCGGATCTTGTTTTTTCAGTATTTCAAACATATCAACACCCCGTTAGTGAATGAATTTTTTTGACCCGCTTTTCATGACGGCCTCCGTCAAAAGGGGTCGAAAACCATTTGTTTACCATTTTTTTTACTTCATCGAATGATGAAACCCGGGCACCCATGGCCAGTATATTGGCATCATTATGCCTTCGTGCCATTTCCGCATGAAATTCACTGGTACAAAGGGCAGCACGGATCTCAGGGACCTTATTCGCGGCAATGCTGATACCGATGCCCGTTCCGCAAAATATGACCCCGCAGGAACCATTGTTTTTCCGTACCATACGCGCAACTTTTACACCATAGTCGGGATAATCCACCGATTTTTCAGAATCAGTCCCCATATCCCGGACGGTATATCCCAAAGATCTTATGTATTCCGCCGTTTTCTCTTTCATAGAAAAACCGGCATGGTCGGAGCCGATATAGACTACTGTACTTTGACGGTTCGTGTAATCCAAGCGTAACCTTCTCCTACAGGCTTGAATTCATTGGGCCCTACTTTATTGGCCTCAGTTGCCAGAAAATAGTCACTCTGTCCGGTTATTATTAATTTATTATTTTCCAGAAAATTAATTTTGCTGCGGACATTGCCGTTTCCCTGCTTCAGGGCTTCTTTGAAATCTTCATAGGCCATGTGGTAAACCAGTTTATCGTTCAGGTTCAGGTTCATGGTATTTGCCTGGGCAATTGCCAGGTAGACTTCCCCGCGTTCCGCCATGGCCCGGCCGTTATGCGGCGGGATTTCCACAGCTTTGTCTGCAAACTGAAGGGCTTTTTGATATTGTCCCATTTCCCGGTACAGACTGGAAATTTTAATAAACAGTTCATTGTCTGTCGGATTTTTTTGAGCCAATTCCTCGTAAACAAGAACTGCTTTGTCCCGTTGCCCTGTATTCACATATGATTCTGCCAGCATTTCGGTTAAATTTTTATTTGAGGCATTGTACTTCAAAGCTTCCTCAAGGACCGTAACAGCTTTCACGTAATTATTACTGTCAATCAAACGCTGGGCATACTGATAGGCATACTGGGGATGGGATTTATCTGTCTCAAAATTCTTGGCATAGAGTTCAATAGGATCTACCCCTTTGGCTTCATAAGCTGCAATAATGGATAATTCGGCTTTTTTGTTATCCGGTTCGATTTCAAGAATCTCTTCAAGCAGGGTAATCTGTTCGTCATAGTGACCTGCTTTAAAATAGAGATCTGCCAGCTCAAACATATATTCTGTATTGCCCGGGTACAGGTTGTTAATACGTGTCCAGGCTTCAAGGGTCTTGTCCAGATTACCACGGTTGTAATATGCCATGAGCTTCAGCATGTGAAGATCGGTCGGTTTGTAAATCAGTCCCTCTTCAATCGCCCAGGCTGCCGAATCCGGCTGGTCGTTCCGGTAGTAACAATGAGCCAGATCTTTAAATAAGGGGTCTGCAAAATCTTCCACGCATCCCAGTTCAATAACATCCTTATAATTCCGGATGGCAGCGGTCCAGTTTTCCTGAATTTTATACTGATCAGCATTACTCATTTTAAAAAGACAACGGTTGTAATTTGCTTTCCGGATGGAATCCCGCTTGGCACGCTGTATGGCTGCAATTTCTTCCGGAGATCTTTGTTCATGGGGGACACAGTTTGTTAAAAAGAGTCCTCCCAACAACAAAGATATCCCAAGAATGAGGATTTGGTTCTGAAGTTTTTTCATCGTATCATATCTCCTGATTTTTGTTATCATCGATATTTTCCCCGGGTGTTAAACCATCGCTCAATGGAATTTATCGATATTTTAATTTGAAAAAATGTTTCGTTCATTTCAATATCTTCAAAAATATCCCCTGAATTTAAACCGTAATTAAAGCCAACGTCAATACGACTTTTAAAATTATTAAAGGGAATGCCAAATCCGGCACTGATTCCGTAACTCTGATAGTCCGTGCCAAGCCTGTGTTTGTCATAAAAAACGCCTGTGCGGTAAGTCAGGCTTTGAAAAAAGGGGACAAATAATCCTACGGCACCTCGTCTTTCGTATCCGGCAGCCAGATGATGTGATGTCGAAGAGGTATAATCAACATTGACCGGGTTGAATACTTTCAGCAGTGAGGCATGCTGAATATTCCGGTAGGTGTAATCTGACATAAGGTAATGACGGCGCCCGATTCTCCAGGCAATACCTGCCGAAAGTTCACGGGGGATGACAATGTGATGTGTTAAGGTGGTGTCAACCGGTTCGTTGTATATATATTCGCTGTAGCTGTTGTATTCCAGTGTCTTATATTTCATGCTGAAAGGATGGACATACCGTAAACCGAGAGTCAGATTGTCCATGCTTACGATAGTCCCCAGCGTGATTCGTCTTCCGTCAATCCCTTTGGAATAATACTTTTCAGAGCTGTAATACGCGTCGTTTGAAAAGCGGATTTCATTGCTGAGGGTATAACCGCCGGTAATTAATTCAAAGGCAACACCGCCATAAAACCGGGGAGCAATCTTATATCCAAATCCCAGTGAAAGAGAATAGATATCCCCTGTGGTTTTGAGAACTTCCGTAATATAGGATGTTTTAATCTGATATTCAGCCTGTGCGGATGAAATGGGATAAATTCCCAGCTGCAGGCCGCCTTTTTTACCTACCGGAATGATCAAGTTGGCATAATCGAAGCGAACGGAAGATTCATTATATCCGAAATCGGAAATATGGGAAATGCGGGAATTCATCCCTACCTCCAGTTCGGTAAATCGAATATGGGCCAGTTGGGCAGGGTTGATACTGCCGGTCATCGTGTCTGTATAAGCAGTGGATACCCCTCCCCGGCCGAAAGCTGACGCGGAATAATCTGTTCCGTATGTTCCCGTGCCGTAGAGTTCAAATATGCCACCACTCAGTCCTGATGTGAGCGCAAACAGAATCGTAAGAATGATTTTATAATTACGTATCATGAATCTCCTGTTAAAACTCGGTGCTTACAATTTTCATCTTAACCGAATCGGGATCAAAGGCAATTTGGTTAAAACCATACAATTCACTGCCGAGCCGGATAAAGAGTCCGCTCACGGCCGCTCCACTGTTATCCTGTAAATCCATTATCACTTCGGTGATGGGTATGGATACATTCAGGTGGTCTTTATAGATTTTTGCCGGATTTTGATAACTGCTGAAAAGGAAGTTTTTTGTTTCCCAGTCTTCAGAAGTAAAAAGACCGATATAAACGGTAAGGGAATCTTCGTCGAAATGGGATTCCGATTGATTGACGGTGAGAGAGAGTTCGGCGTAGTTGATGGATTTTCCCTGAACAGCAGGCAGAAAGCGGGATGAGGTGATAAAAGCCCGGCGAATAGCTCCCTGAGAGACAAAGAAAGGAGGTGCACTTTCTGTATTTCTTAGTTCGGAATACGTAAAATCCCGATTTGCGTAAACAGTAAAAGTGCTGTCTTTTGTCCCGGATGAATCAAAAACCGTACAGTTAAGTTCCAGGCGGGGCCAGTTCGAAACCGAGTTGTAGTCGGAAGAATAATAACCGGCCATTCCTTCTTGTCCGCCCGCGTCATAATTAAGGACAATACCGTTATTTGTTACATCTTCTTCAGGATCCCACCAGCTGTCGGCAATATCTGTACCTATTGGAATGATGAGAGAATCGGGGGTATAGGGGAATGCATTCAAAGGTGCCAGTTGAGGACTGACGGATTGCCAGTATGTATCGAAATCACTGGTATCGGACCAGGTGTATTCTTCTGTCTGGGGAATAAGGAACGTTTGAAAGGTGAAAGATTCCGGACTTCCCCATGTTTGATATTCACTGAGAATAATCCTGGCATTATTGACAACAAGGGAATCTGCGTCTGCATCCGTATCATGCAGCGGAGTGAAATTCGTAAAAATCAAAACGGTTTTACAATCTGCATCCCGGTAGCCACCAACATAATTGTAAATGGAGGATGACGAAGAAGAGGAGTTGTATTTTACCGTTAATGAATCGAAGTCATCACGTGACAACAGAACAGAATCCACCGTTGCCGTTCCCGGTCCGAACGGAAGCTGTACCTGATCCTTTTCACAAGATGACATCAGGATCAGTAATGAAAGAAAGAACCAAAGTTTGTGCATAAGCCTTCCTGAAAAAAATCCCGGGGGTGTTCAGAACCACCCGGGAATATACCATGAGTTTTTGAAAATATTATCAGATACTTTCGAGAAAGTTGTATACCTGTTTCGCCATTTCATTCCAAGTGTTTTCATCAGGATTTTCTATGGAGAGCTTCAGATATTGTTCCCCTTTTTGTTTCAGCAGCTTGTCAACAGAAGCATCGGAAAGGATGTCATCCAGGTGCGACATCTCAGGATGGTCCAGCAGGATAACGGCATGGGAATGTTTAATGGCAGATTTCAATAATCCCACCGGATCACTCAAATCTTCATCCGTTGTATCGATGTGGTATTCGTCAAGAATCTCTTTGCTGATGCCTTTAAAAACCATATCCTGGCTTAAAAGAAGGACGGGTTTTGTGGGTTTGTACCATTCGTTATCATGATAGGACTTCTTTAGCAGATAGGGAATAAGGGCTGATTCTGTATTGCAACAGAGCATGATGTCCGGTTGCCAGTACAGGTATTCCAGTGTTTGGATGGCCGTATGGTCAAAAATTGCAATGCACCCTTCCCATTGTTCATACGGGCTCAAATCATGTGATTCGGCGATGGGACGAGTGATTTTTTTAAATAATTCAGGGTATACCAAAAAGTAAACCTGAACCCGTGTTTCGGGGATAAACGCCGATTTCACTGAGGGGACAATTTCTCCGTCTTTATAGGGGACAGGAATTTCTTTGAGACGGATCACTTCCCGCAGGATATATTTTCTGTCTGAAATAAACCCGTATTTTGGCATGTAAAGGCGGATATCAATCTTGCTTTCATTGTAGATGGTTGATACGGCCTGAAGGAAATCACCGGTCAGGGAAGACTCGGTGAAAGGCGTTATTTTTCGTGTCGAGGCATAAATGCGTAATGTCATAATCACTCTTATTGTAATTGTGTTAACATTTCCTGTGCTTTTTGGTAGTATTCACTGTAGGGATAATGAGAAATAAGCCGTTCAAATTCCTCTTTGGCTTTTTCTTTCTGTCCCAGTTTCAGATAACAGTAACCCAATTTCAACTGGGCGTCGTCATATTTTCCTTTTTGTGTGAAGGTGAATACTTTTTCAAATTCCACAAGTGCCCGTTGGTAGTCGCCTTTCATATAATACGTTTCCGCAAGCCAGTACTGGGCATTGTCTGCCAGTTCATGATCCGGATTGGTCCGCAACAGATCTGAAAACATTTCGATGGCTTTGTCGTACTGTTTATTCTGAAAATTACTGAGGCTTCTCACATAGTCTTCTTTAAAGACTTCGGATGTCCTTCGCCCCGGATGAGCCGCTGCCGCGGCAAGGGCTGGAGCAGGCGCCGACTTCAGCGTTTCTTTTAATTCATTGATTTTGTTTTTCAGGTATTGGATGTCTTCCAGAATGCTGTAATTGACACTGTCGATGAAAGCAGCACTCTGCTGAAAGTTCATTTCACTCGATTTAAGCTGCTTCAGCTCTGCTGCCAGACTATTCTGGCGGATATTCAAGGCTTCAATTTGAGAATTCAGTTTTTTGACTTCTTTGATTACTGTTTCCAGATCACTCCGGGATACGGGCGTACCGGGACCGGTCTCAATTCCTTCTACTTTGCTCTTGACCAGTTCGAGATCCTTGGTTAGAGCATCAATCTTTTCATGTGCTGCCTCATCCGTCAGGTTTTTCGGGCCTGAACAGCCGAAAACAAAGAGTGCAGATAGGATGGCACTCATGATGATAACAGTTCTGCCTTTCATAATAAGCCCTTTTTTATATAGATGTTATTCCACTTAAATAATTTAAATTATTCTGATTAAAAGAACAATGAAAAAGCGGGACAATCTGGTTCATCCGCTATAGATCAAAAACTTTGACAGAATTGCCGTTATGCCGTGGATATCATCAATGCCGGCCATTTCACGGACAGAATGCATGGAAAGCATACCGATGCCGGCATCCAGGGTTTTTAAGCCAAGCCGGGCAGAGACCAGGGGGCCGATTGTTGAACCGCAAGGGAGGTCGGACCGGTGGACATAGGTTTGGACCGGCACACCGGCGTCCCGGGCAATTTCCCTGAAGAGGGCGGATGTATACAATGAGGTGGCATAACGGTTTTGGGCATTCACTTTTAATGCCGGTCCCCGGTTCATGTATACCGGATGGGCCGGTTCATACAGTTCGGCATAATTGGGGTGAATGGCATGCACGCCGTCGGCTGAAAAAAGAATGGATTCCGACAGACTTCGCAAAAAGGATTCACGATCCATGCCGCAACTCAGCCCCAGACGTTCCAGTATGGATCCCAGAAAAAAAGAATCTCCGCCTTTAAGTGTTTTAGATCCGGTTTCTTCGTTGTCGAAACACACGACAAGTGCATTGTATTCAGGGACTGTCCCCGTATCAGGCAGAGCCTGGGCGGTTGCATAGCACATGGTCAGATTGTCAATCCTCCCGGAGAGCAGAAATTCTTCATCAGGACCGCCAAGCAGGGCAGGTTGGGTATCATACAACTCAAGTTGGAAATCCACGATGGACCGGGGATCTTCCCCGATTTCCCGCCCAAGCCAGCGGATAAATGCCGGTCCGTCAAATACCTGATTCGGATCATCCATTTTGAAAAGGGGTACAAGCTGAGTCTGCTTATTTAGTTTCAATCCCTCATCATTTACCTGGCGATTCAAATGAATGGCTGCCGAGGGTATACGGAGTACCGGTTTTTGACACCGCCATAAACGGGTGATTATTTTGCCTGATGTCTCCCTCAAAAGAATTCTGCCTGCCAGGGATAAATCCCGGTCCGTCCAGCTGGACAGCAAAGGGCCGCCATAGACTTCGGCGCCCAGAAGAACAGTTCCCTGTTTTACATGTACCGCATTGGGCTTCAGACGAAAACCGGGGGAATCGGTATGGGCCGCGGCAATATTCCATCGTTGTTTTTCAATCGCTTTTTTACCTATCATACCTGCAATAAATCCTGTATCCTCACGGATCAGATAAAAGCCTTCTCCGGGCTCCAGAGACCAGCGCTCATCTTCCCGGATTTCCCGATACCCTTTTTGTTTTGCGATTTTTTTCAGTTCATTCACAGCATGGGAAGCCGTGGGAGATTCGTTCATAAACTGTATAAGGTTCAGATCTTTCATTTTTTTTGCTGTCATGATTTTGTATCCTTTCTTTAGTGGATCAATATTTTTGAAATCTACATGCTTTTTACATGAATCTCAAAAAGAGACTCCATATTTTCTGTAACGTTTTTTGCCGGAAACTGACAAAAAATCCAAAAACGAGGTTTTCATGAAAAGGGTATTGCGCATATTTTTTCCTCTCTTATTCATCACGACAGTGCTGTTTTCAGCTGTTCCGGATAAATTAGTCCGCCTGCAGAAACATGAGGTGCATCCGGGGCAGGAGGATGGGACGGCTTTTGTGGCGCTTCATTTTTTGATTGAACAAGGCTGGCATATTAACAGCCACGATCCTCTGGATAATTATTCCATCCCGGCCCGTATGACTTTGCAAGATAATCCTTATTTTTCATTAGTGAGCGTGCAGTACCCTGAAGCCCACCTGGTTAATCTTGAATCCCTGGGTGGAAAAAGCTCTGTTTATGACGGGACGCTTGTCATTGGATTGCACCTGAAAGAAAAGCAGCCTTTGTCGAACAAAACCACACTGACAGGAACCCTTTCCTACCAGGGTTGTGATAATGAAATGTGCCTTATCCCCATGGAATCTACATTTACTGTGTCACTGGACCCCGAAGTTCTGAGCAGGGCGATTCCTGTTGAATCTGAAATAACTGTTCAACCCCAGGCAAATAAAGAGGATGCTGCAAAGGATTCGGAACCTGTGCAAAACACCGGGAAACGGACTGCCGAAACTGAATCTGTTATGACAGATAGTGATTTTAAAGCAATCGGAAAAGTTAATCCCCTTGCTTCGCGGAATTTTTTCTGGGTATTGGTCCTGGTGTTTTTAGGTGGACTGGCTTTGAACCTGACGCCCTGTGTATATCCGCTGATACCGGTGACAATCAGTTATTTCGGATCTCAGAAGGCAAAAGGAAATGTTCTTATCCTGGCACTTCTCTATGTATTGGGTATGGCTGTTACCTACTCGGTTCTGGGGACTGCTGCGGCCCTTTCCGGAAGCCTGTTCGGTTCCCTGATGACCAGTCCTGTTGTCCTTATCCTGCTGGCACTGCTGATGCTGGTTCTCTCGTTGAGCATGTTTGGTTTTTATGAATTCCGGCTGCCCTATGCTTTGACCCGGCTGGGAGGCGGAAGCCGATCCGGTTATGCAGGTTCTCTGATGATGGGACTCACCATGGGTATTGTTGCTGCTCCATGTATCGGTCCTTTTGTGATTAGCCTGCTCACCTATGTGGCAGCTTCAGGCAGTGCCCTTACCGGATTCCTCCTCTTTTTTACCATGTCTCTTGGCCTGGGGATTCCCTATATCTTCCTGGCCATGTTTTCGGCAAAACTGGACGCCCTTCCCCGGTCCGGAGAATGGCTGAATGGTGTTCGCATCTTTTTTGGTCTGGTTCTGATCGGTATGGCGATCTGGTTTATTCATCCCCTGCTGAACCCGCCCTTTTCCCGGATTCTGCTGCCGTTGTACCTGATTCTGGCAGGGATTTATTATGCAGTATTTAACCAGGCAGGCGAAACATCTACCGGGTTCCGGAAAATCAAGTTGATTCTTAGCCTGATAGCTGTTATGACGGGTACATGGATGATTAAACCGGATGCAGGTGCACAAACAATTCCGGACTGGCAGCCTTACACGGATACTGTCCTGGCACAGGCCGACGAAGAGGATCGCTATGTGATGATCGATTTTTATTCGGATAGTTGTATTCCCTGTAAAGAGCTGGATGCCATTACATTCCGGCATCCAGGGGTCGTTGAGGTGTTAAATGGTTTTACCGTTGTCAAGGTCGATCTCACGCGCGGGGGTGAAAATCTCATTGAAGCGTATGATATCAAAGGATTTCCCACTGTCGTGTTTCTGGATCCCGACGGACGTGAGCTCCGGGATTTCCGGCTCCTGGGTTATGAAAAACCCGACGACTTCCTGAATCGCCTTAAAACGCTGATAAACCAGAATTAAGCATGTTTCCAAATATTCTGATATAGATTCTTGCTTTATGTTTTTTCAGTATTAAAGAGCTTTTCCATGATTCTTTCTGAGAAACTTTGTACTTTATAAACAGCTAAACAAAGTTGGAACCGGCTATCAAAAAGGGGAAAAATCGTGGGGAAACTCATTCGAAACATCAGTCCGGCTTTTCACTGGTACATGCAAAGAATCTCCGCCATGATTCTGGTGGCAGGACTCTTTATTCATTTCTGGGTATTGCATTTTGCCATAGAAAGACCGGTCACTTTTGAAAAAGTTCAGGACAGACTCTTATCGCCCGGTTGGGTTTTTTTTGATATTGTGTTGTTAACAGCCGTCATTTATCACGCTTTCAACGGATTGTACAATGTAATCAGCGATTATAATCCCCGGCCGGTATTGAAAAAAATCATCGCCTGGACATTAACCATTGCAGGTGCCGTCATTGTCTTTTACGGTATACTGGCCATCTTACCCTTTACACGGCAGGGAGGTGTATGATGCCCAACCGGAAACCGGGTTTTCTGAAAGAGTGGATACTGAATTTCAATTGGGGCATGCTTGCCTTTGTCTTCCATCGGATTACGGGTCTGGCCTTGGTCCTTTATATTATTTTACACATCTACAGTGTGGGGCATTCCCTGGAAGGCGGTGATTCCTTTAACCAAATGATGGAAGGATATAATACACCAGTCGGGCATGTACTGGAATACTTTCTGCTTCTGGCCGTTTTATGGCACATGTTCAACGGGATCCGTATTACAGTTACAGATTTTCTTCGTTTTTCCCATAAACAAAAAGTGTTAATTCTCTGGGTGTTTATATTTAGCGGTGCGATTGCACTGGCTTCCCTTTTTCGTTTTATTCCCGAATTGAAAGTCCTGTTTGGAGGAAGCTGAGTTATGATTACATCTGATGTTATTGTGGTTGGAGCCGGATTGGCAGGATTACGGGCGGCTTTAGAATTGAATCGTCATAACGTGAAAGTTGCCGTGGTGACGAAAGTCCACCCGGTTCGCTCCCATAGTGTGGCAGCCCAGGGAGGAATCAACGCCGCTTTGAGCAATCATCCCCGCGGAAAGTTTGACAGCCCCGAGCTCCATGCTTTCGACACAATCAAAGGCAGTGATTATCTGGCCGATCAGAAAGCCGTATTGAAAATGACCACTGAGGGTATTGAACGGATATACGAGCTGGAACACTGGGGGGCACCTTTCAGCCGTACGGAAGACGGGCGTATCGCTCAAAGACCTTTTGGAGGAGCTGGTTTTCCCCGGACCTGTTATGCAACGGATAAAACCGGGCACGTGCTTCTTCATACCCTTTATGAACAGGCATTGAAGTTTGAAGCCGCCAGTGAACGGGCGGATATGCAGATTTTTGATGAGTGGTTTGTTACCCGTTTGATTGTGCATAACGGCACGGCAAAGGGTGTGATTGCCCTGAATATTAATACCGGTGAATTTGAAATATTTGCCGGTCAGGCCGTGATCTGGGCTACAGGTGGATCTGGACGCGTCTTCGGTCGGACCAGCAATGCTTACATCAATACAGGCTGGGGAATGTGTGTCCCCTTTTATGAGGGTGTTCCCCTTAAAGATATGGAATTTATTCAATTTCATCCCACTGAACTCTACACCAATAATGTACTTATAACCGAAGGCGCCAGGGGAGAGGGAGGCTTTCTCCTGAACAACAAGAAAGAACGTTTTCTGGCGAACTACGAGGATTCGGCAAAGGCCATGGAAATGGCACCCAGGGATATTGTTGCCCGGAATATGCAGCGTGAAATTCTGGCAGGCCGGGGTGTTGAAGGGAAATATATTCACCTGGATCTCCGGCACCTGGGGAAAAAGAAAATTCTCGAAAGGCTTCCGGGTATTCGTATGCATGCCATCCATTTTGCCGGCGTGGATCCTATTGACGAACCCATTCCCGTCGCACCGGGACAGCATTATACCATGGGCGGGCTGGATGTAAATCTCAACACCGAATCGAAAATCAAGGGATTTTTTGCTGCAGGTGAATGCGCATGTGTCAGTGTGCATGGATCAAACCGCCTGGGAGGAAATTCACTCCTGGAAACAGTCGTTTTCGGGAAAATTGCCGGCGAGTATGCTTCCGCTTATTTCAAAGACGGGGGCGGAGAGGATGTCCCGGTAAGTTTCCTGAATCAAATTCTCAGGGAAGAAGAAGATAAAATAGAACAGCTTCTTAAATCCAAAGGAAAAGAAAAACATTCCGCCATCAAGCATGAACTGGGCGAAGCAATGGATTCCGGCGCCGGCATTTTCCGGGAAGCCCGGACGATGAACGCTTCATTGGAAAAAGTAAAAGAACTCAAGGAAAGATATCGGCATATCGGTTTGAACAGCAGCGGACGGATTGCCAACTTTGATTTGTTATGGGCACTACAGCTTAAAGGAAGCCTGGATCTGGCAGAAGTGATTCTCCGTGGCGCTATCAACCGTCAGGAAAGCCGCGGTGCACAGTTCCGGACCGACTATCCCATGCGGGATGATAAAAATTGGATGAAACATACCATTGCAAGCTGGAAAGACGGGACGGTGCACCTTGGTTATTCCTCTGTGGACTTATCCCTGTATAAAGCAAAAAAACGTCATTATTAGTAGATCTTACCGGAGATAAGCATGGCTGATTCAAAGATATTTAAAATATTTCGTTTTAACCCGCAAACGGACAAAAAACACCGTTTTGATACATTTAAAGTCCCCTGCCGCCCGGGTATGACGGTTCTGCAGGCTTTGAACTATATTCAGGAGAATCTGGACGGTTCCCTGGCTTACCGTTCATCCTGCCGGGAAGGTATCTGTGGATCCTGTGCCATGCATATCAACGGGAAATACCGCCTGGCCTGTGAAACACAGGTGAGCCATTTAGGTTCTTCCATAACGATTCGTCCCATGGCGCACATGGACATCATTCGGGATCTGGTTGTGGATATGACACCTTTTTTTGAAAAGCTCAAGGCCATAAAACCCTATTTGATCCCCGGAGATCCCGATGAGGGGGCGGAACGGATTCAGACACAGGATGAACGCGCTTATCTTGATTATATAGTAGATTGCATTCTCTGCGGTGCCTGTTATGCCTCCTGTGCCGTCAATGGGTATGATGATGAATATCTCGGGCCGGCAGCTCTGGCCAAGGCAAACCGTTTTTTAATGGATTCACGGGATAAGGCCGATGAACAACGGCTGGCACTGGTTTGCGATGAACACGGTGTTTTTCGCTGCCATACTCTTTTTAACTGTCAGACGGTGTGTCCTAAAAATGTGGACCCCACGGCGAATATTGCCAATCTCAAACGGCAGATTATTGCCCGGCAACTCAATCCAAAGTTTTCCAAAAAAGGGATCTAACCGTCCCTTTTAATACCGGAAAATCTTTCTTTTTATTTTAACAGCTTGTATTTTTCAATTGATGAAAAAAAACTGCAAACTAAGCATAGCAATTCTTTTTGGACTCTGTTTCACGGTCTTGCCGTTGAATGCCACTTTTTTCCCCTATCTTATGTATGAAAAACAGTTGCCGAATCAAATGCGGATTGTTGTGATTCCCATCCGGGATGCACACACGGTGAGTTTTGCCACCCTGATTCGAACCGGATCAAGGAATGAAACAGATAAAGGATATACCGGATATGCCCACCTGCTGGAACACATGATGTTCCGGGGATCGGAAAATTATTCTACTGAAGACCGGGTGAATATTTTGTATCGGTACGGTGGGGACAGTAACGCTTATACATCCATGGATTATACATGTTATACTGTCAGTTGCGATCCGGCCGGCTGGGAAGATGTCCTGGCTCTTGAAGCAGATCGCTTGATGCGGCTCTCCCTGAAAAAGGAGGATTTTAAAGCTGAAACCGGTGCCGTCATCGGTGAATTCAATATATCCGAAAAATATCCGAATAATCGTATGGATAATGCTCTGCAGGCCTGCATGTTTCAGGGACATGCCTATGAACATTCGGTGATCGGATATCGGGAAGATGTGATGAATATGCCGGATGAGTTTGAATATATCCGGGATTTCTATAAGAAGGAATACAGGCCGGATAAAACCATCATGTTCATTGCCGGAAAAATTGACAGACCGGGTGATGTTCTGTCTAAAGCCGGAGATCTTTTTTCCGGATGGGCTTATGAATCTGCACCCCTTCCATCAGTCAGGGCTTCCCTGACACCCGTCAGTTGTCAGGACACCCTGTATGATGCATCCATCCCTGCTCCGAGAGTAAAAATCGCCTGGAAAATTCCCGGCTATTCACAGGATCGTCTGGCCCACATTGCAGCCCGGATTTTGGCTGAACACTATTTTTCCGACAATTCCCCCCTGATGATTAAACTCAGGGATGAGAAAAAGTGGATTTCCTCGGGGAGTTACAGTGTGCCCTTCACTGTTGATCCCTATTGGATTTCCCTGGATCTCGTGCTGACCGAAGAAGGTGTGGGTGCTGCCGTGGGTGACTATATTCTCGGCATTTTTCAGGACAGCCGGTATACTTTGAAAGCCGGAGAACTCGAAAGCCTGAAAAAAAGGCAGTTCTACAGGACCCACATGCAATTAAGTTCGCCTGCTTCTATTCTGGGGGTGCTAACCGGTTATGCACATATCAAAGGGGATCCACAGGAAATTAACCACTATTTTCTGGCTCTTGAACGACTTGAAATTCTGGATGTCCGCCAGTTCAAAGAAAACTATCTGACACGGAGGAACCAATCCGAATTATGGATGTTCGCTCGGTAAAAAAAATCCTGCTCTCCGGGTTATTCCTTATCCTGATTGCCGGCTGTGCCCGGGAAATACCGGCGTGGTATACATATATCCCCCATGAAAACAGTCCGGTGGTATCCATCAGTCTCCGTTTTGACACCGGTTCAGCCATAGAGCCTGAGGATAAAAAGGGCATTTCACGCCTGACCATGATGTCGGTACTGGAACATTCTACAAAACAGACTCCCAGAAGCGAGATTCTGAAAGAAATAAACGAACGGGCCATTTCGGAACAGATCATTGTAGATACTGATGTATCAACCTTTCTTTTCCGTTTGCACAAGGATCATGTGGATGCATGGCTTTCACTGCTTGAACAACGGTTTCGTTTTCCGGCGTTTGCGGAACATGAGGTGGGTCTTCTCATCCGTCAGGAAAAAGAGCGACTGGAAAATAAAATACTGTACCGGAGTGAGGATTTTTCGAAAGATGTGTTGGTGGAAAAGCTTTTCAGCGGGCATCCTTATGCCGGCTTGCCTGGCGGTTATCCTTACACCCTGAAGAAACTTTCCGGAGAGGATTTGAAAACGTGGTGGGAACGGTCATTTTCCGTGAACAATATGCAAATCGCCGTTTCCGGACCAATCAACCCTGATCAGCAGGATAGATTGATTGAAATCCTTTCGGGATTTCATCCCCGGACTCATCCGCCCGTACCTGAACTCCCCCGGCCTGTCCTCCCTGATACAATCCACTATATTCTTATCGATAACGGATCGGATGTTTCGGCTGTTTCTCTTGGATGGCTTCTGCCTTTTAACCGTTCCGACAGGGAATTTTATCCTTTCTGGATTTTTAGCTCCCATTTGGGAGAACACAGGACCTTTTACGGGCATTTGATGAAAGAACTGCGTGTCAAACGGGGATTTAATTACGGGGATTATGCCTATGGCGAGCACTTCGTTCAGAATCATTACTCAGTATTTCCCCAGCCGGGACATCCCCGCATGTATCAGTATTTCAGTATTTGGATTCGTCCCCTGAAAAATCAGAATGTCCCCTTTGCACTCCGATTGGTCCTCAATGATCTGAAAACCTTCCAGGAGAAAGGTTTGGACAGCCTTGCTTACTGTCAAACGAAGGAATTTCTCAAATCATATATCAATTTATATGCCCGAAACCAGGCGGATTACCTGAGTTTTTCCCAGGATTATGCATATTATGGACTTGATGATTTTCCGGCTTCAGCCATTCAATGGCTGGATTCCACGGATTATCGTACGGGACGGGAAATGATAAAGAATGCCATAGATCTCCATAGGATGGTTGTTGTTGTGGTTGGTGGTGATACGGATTTACTTCAGAAAATCCTGACTGGAAATCTGCCGGCTTCCCCCTTGTATACAACCCGGCCTGCCGTGGATGTTTTAAAACGGGATCAGGAAATTGAAGCATTTCTTTTACCGCCTGGTGTGATAGAACGGTATGGGACTCTGGATTTTTTACAGAAACGTTAATTAAAGACTAAAAAGAAGGGGTATTTTCTATGACCGACGTGATCAGTCGCAGGATTGCACGCTTTGCAGTAAACCTTAAGTATGAAGACCTTCCGGAAGAAGTGGTCGGGCAGGCCAAACGGTTTATTTATGATTCTGTGGGATGTGCCCTTGGCAGCATGAAAACACGTGATGTAAATATCATACGGGATCTTTTTCTTGAGATGGAAGGAGAACCCGAATCGACGGTATTGGGGTTTGGGGATAAGCTGCCGGCTGTCAATAGTACATTGCTCAACTCACTCATGATCCGGGCCCTGGATTTCAATGACATATACTGGAAAGAAGATCCGTCCCACCCCTCAGATCTGATCCCGGCAGCCTTGGGATTGGCGGAAAAAGTAGATGCTTCAATGCAGGATGTTATTGTTGCCATTATCCTGGCCTATGAGTTTGAGCAACGCCTGTGTGAGTGGGCAAAACCGGGAGTCCGTGAACGGAAATGGCACCATGCCACACTGACTCAGCTCGTATCACCTGTTGTAGCAGGAAAAATTCTGGGACTCACCGAGGATCAGATGGTACATGCCATTGGGATTAATGCATGTCACAACCATACCATCGGATGTCCGACTGCAGGAAAACTGACGATGATGAAGAATACGGTTGATCCCATGGCTGTGCAATCGGGCGTGTTTGCCGCCCTGATGGCTCAAAAAGGGTATACGGGTACTGAAGCTATCTTCGAAGGGAAAGAAGGTTTTCGGGATGTGTACGGACCTTCCTGGGATGATGCAGTTCTGACGGAAGGGCTGGGGGAATCTTACCGGATTATGGAATGCAGCATGAAAGCCTTTCCAACCGAAGCGCTGACCCATACCCACTTATCTGCCGCGATTAAAATTGTCACTGAAAATGATATTTCTTATGACCGAATCAGTGATGTGGTTATCACAACGATTGCCAGAGCCTGCGATATTTTGTTTGACCCCCATAAATACAGACCGGAAAGCAGGGAAACGGCAGATCACAGCCTGCCGTACTGCATAGCCAGGGCTTTAATCGATAAAAAAATCACAACAGAGAGTTTTTCTGACGAAAAATTGAAAGATCCAAGATTGTGGGAAGTGATTGACAAAATCAAAGGTGAAGCCTCGGTTGAATTTGAGAAGATGTTCCCTGCGAAACAACCGTCTAAAGTCCGGATTACCCTGAAGGACGGACGTGTCTTTGAGCAATACCTGGAGTATCCCAAAGGGGATCCCCGGGAACCCATGACGGTACAGGATCTGAAAAACAAATTTGCCGCGTTAGCAAAGCCTGTAGCCGGCGAAACAAAAATTAATAAAATAACCCAGGCCATTTTTTCCTGTGAGATGATGTCTGCCCGGTCATTCATGTGTGAAATGACCCTCTGATTTGATTTAAATCACAGAAAAGATGGAAAAAAGAAGCATAAATATAAATTTTCTGTTGACTGAACTCTTAATATTCAATATGTTTCTATGAATCATGGTAAAAAATCATGAAAAGTAGCAAATCAAAGTTGGAGGTGTATATAAAATGAAACGAATGCTCGTAGTTTTACTTGGTGTGCTTTTTGCATCCTTTACACTGCTATCAGCACAGGATGTAGTTGCTGAAGAAGTTGAAGAGGTTGTAGAAGCTGTTGAAGAAGAGGTTGGGGGCAATATGGGCCATGACCTGGTTTTGGGCTTGAATGGCGGAGCCATGATTCCTTTTGGGCAGAATATTAAAGACGTGTTTGGTATGGGTATTCCTGTATCCTTGAATGCACAGATTCCTAAACTGGTGAATATTCAGGACCTTTGTGTGTATGCCGGCTTGAATCTGGGTTATTTTATGGCTGCTGCAGATGTGGGCGATGACCTGAGTGGTATTGTTGTAGCCCCCTACGGCGGCCTGGATATGTCCAAATTTATGCCTGCCAATATGAAATTGGCTGTTGAACTGGGTGTAGGCGGTTACTTTTTAACCCGGACAGACAGCTATGCCGGTGCCGGTATCAATGGTGCCGTAGTGGCAGGATATGATCTGAATGATGTGGTTGAAAATCTGGGAGTTGTTGTAAAACTGGGCGGTCATGAAATTTTGACCGGTCCTTCCAAAGATGCCGACGGCACCATGGAATGGCTGGATGTCCGCCTTGGAGTGGAATATAAGCTGCCAGAGGTTTTTCCTTTCTAGCGGTTAATAAGAGTCATGACGAAAAAGGGCTTCAATTGAAGCCCTTTTTTGTATGCTTGTGTTTTGTTTCAGTGATTTACCAGTCTGTAACCTTTTCGCTTTTAAATGAGTCCACCAGATCTGTGATCATTTTTTCTGCTTCTTCCGGGTTCCCCTTTTCAGTTTTTTTCAATGAATGTTCCCCTTCCGGAGAAGCAACAAAAACCACCATTTTCATGTCTTTATCTTCCATCCGGACATTGGCTCCGATGATCAGCCGGTCGTTTAACCGGTATAAATCCCGGTAGATTTTCCGTTCCAGGCTTACACAGGTATTGGTCTCCGTATCAAGGATAGGTTCCAGCAGTTCACGGATTTTGTCGTTATAGCTGGAGATTTCAATGCCAATGGCTCCCTGTCCGATCGAAGGAACAAAGGATTCCACATCAAAGGTAACCACGTGAATCTTTTGAACAGTTGTTCGCTCAATATTCACATACTCTGTAATCAATCCGTCCCATTTCTGGTTTTTTAATTTAAAAATCCGGGAGTTGAAATGTCCCTGTAAACCAACAAAACGGGTTTTGGGATATTTTTCATGGAATTGGATTCGGCGGAGGATATTGCTTGTAGCAATGACAGGCGAAGCGGGAAGCTCTTCCAGGTCGGACCATTTGTAGCTGACGAAAGCTTCCTCGGCAGACTGACGTTTGGGATATCCGGCCAGGATGAGTCCCGGCGCCAGGGAAATGTCGATGTTCAGTGCATTGTGTACCGCCATCTGAATCTGATCATTCAATAACTGCTGCTCAAGTTCGGCTGTAAATAAACCCCTGCGGTCAAGATTGGATAAAGGATATTCACTTAACTGGTCTCCACGCGTCTTGATGATCTTCATCCGGATATTCAATTCAGGATAATGATCCTTTAAGAGCTGCTTGATGTGATTTGCCTGCCAGATGGACAGACGGTCACCCCGAGTTCCAATGATTAATTCATCCATCGATACTCCTTTTTATAAAAGATAGCATAATAATAAATGGGTACTTGAATCGGGCCTTCATCATATTTTCGTCTTGTCATGGGCGTGAAATGTATTATACTGCGTTATTAACTGAGTCTAAATATAATTTCCCAGACTGACAAAATCAATAGTTTAATATATTAAAAATTATTGATTAAGATGTCACGTGAAATGGCTTCGTCATTTTATATATCAGGCATTGCTCTTTAAAGGAACAGCATTGCAATTTCATTCTCTGTAAAAAAGCAGTTCATTATGGCATCATAAGATATCCGTAAAATATTGCTTATCACATGGGATCTGGCCGCAGCCTGTTCCCTCAGGAGTACGCGACATTTGTATTTTTTGTAGTTGATAGATAGTGCATACCTCCGGAATTACATGTAGCACCAGGCTATCAGTTTACGAGCCAAAGTGATTTTCCTCTCTCTTATCCGGGCAACTGTTACTTATTCAGTCTTTTATGTTGTATAACATGAATTATTGCGATTTATTCTGCTCCTGACAGCGACTCTCCTGTCTGTCCGGATTTTTATGTTTAAAACACTGACCCGGGATATGACCGAATGAGATTATCCGGAAACGCAGGTATATTTAAACGACATCAGGATTTTAATGCATCGGCAATTTTATTTTTCACCGTTTGGGCCAATTCGTCATATTTATAATTTTCGGGATATATCGGCGGGAGAAAATCCACATGGATTTCCTTAAACAATTTTGGAATTTTTGTACCGGTTGGAAAAGCTTCGTAGGCTCCGCTGATTGCCACGGGAACGACCGGGACCCCCATTTCACAGGCGAGGATGGCAAAGGTTTTCTTGAATTCCATCAGTTTCCCGTCCCGGGTACGGGCTCCTTCAGGAAAGATAATGATATTATTACCCTGACGAATAACTTCCGCCATTTTTTGGATGGATCCTTTCAGATCTTTGTTGATATCCACCACAATGATATTGTTTGTATCGGCCAGTTTCTTAACCCAATTCTTGCGGACATGCTTTTCCGTGGCATAAAAATAAGTTTTCCGGGAAATGTAATCGGAAAGAAAGACACTGACAAACATCCCGTCCAGAAAACTCTGGTGATTGGGAGCAATAATAAAGGGAGGGTCGGGCAGATTTTCTATTCCGGATGCATGAAGGTGAAAATAAAATTTAAAAAGCAAGTTTGCCGAGTTCCGGATAATTCCGTGGGTGGAACCTGTTTTCGGGAGGGTTAAATCCACTTTTTCCCGGAGAATATGTCCCCAGTCCGTTGTCCGGGTGTTTATACGGGTTCGCTTTTCTCGTATGTAATCCGAAAGTTGTTTAACAGTAGGAAGACGAACAAGGCGGTCTTCCTGAATATCCACTCCAAAAGTGTTTTTTATCCAGGCTTGGAGGCTGACCTTATCCAATGAATCCATTCCCAGATCCAGCTCCAGATGGTCTCCGGGATAGATGTCCCGGCGTTCTTTCTGTTGCATTAAAAACTCTTTGACAAGCTGGTACTCGTGAAAATCCGGTTCCTCACCCTCCGGCTTCCTCTCAAGAGTTTTCCGGGCTTTGGCCAGGGATTCAAGAACGAAACGCTTAATTTTACCCAGACGGGTGCGGGGAATTTCTTCCTGAATGATGGTGAAACCACTGATGCGTTTAGCCGGAGATGCATTCCTGTTATACAGATCAATGGCTTCCCATCGAATCTGCTCTTCAATATTTACGGCATTAACATTCTTCAGGCGCTCAAAATCCGGATATATCACGGCCTGCAGCTTGTCATCCGCCATAAAAACACCCACATCTTTAATCAGGTCAGAGGCTTCCAGAATTTTCTTTTCAATAACCTCCGGATTAATGTTTTTTCCATTGGGTAAGACAATAATTTCTTTCAGTCTGCCTGTAATGTATAAGTATCCTTTTTTGTCCACATGCCCCATATCTCCGGTGTGAAGCCATCCATCCCGGATGACCTTTGCAGTTGCTTCCGGATTTTTATAGTACCCTTTCATGACATTCCGGCCCCGAACTATGATCTCATTATCTTCTGTGATCTTCAATGTCAGGGTGCTGGTCACAAAACCCGTGGTTCCCGGTTTGGATTTTCCGGGATGAGGAAAACTGATAAGGGGACCGCATTCCGTCATGCCGTATCCGCTCAGGATTTCAAATCCCAATGCCCGGAAATCTTCATCAATGCTTTTATCAAGGGCTGCTCCACCGCTGATAAGATATTTGATATTTCCTCCAAAACGCTCGTGAACCTTCTTGAAGAGTTTTCTGGAAAGACTGGGAGACTTAATCTTCTTTGCCAGGGCGAAGATTTTTTTTGCCACACCGCTGCTGTTGATTTTGTTCATGATACCTTTATGCAGCAGGGTATAAAAACGGGGGACCCCTAAAATCATGGTTACCCGGTTTTTCTGAAGGGTTTCCAAAATATCCTCACTGTTCAACGAAGGACTGAAAACGCAGGTCATTCCGGAATAGAGAGGGGCAATCAGAGTTCCCATCAGGGGAAATGTGTGGTGGAGGGGTAAGAGGACAAGAATGGATTCCTCTTCTTTGTAAATGGGGATACCTACTGCAACGCTTTCGATATTGGCTAAGACATTATCAAAAGTCAGCATCACACCTTTTGGAGACCCTGTAGTGCCCGAAGTATAAATCAGCAGGGCCACTTTATCGCCATCCTGATCCGGAAATGTCCGTATTTCCGGAAGAGTTTCTGCCACGGTTTCCTTTGCGTGGATTAATTGCGGTTGTTTCTTTAAACCTTTTACCGCTTTATTCACCGTTTTACGGGTTTCATCACTATAAAAAAGAACTTCCGGCTCACAATCTTCAAGGATATACCGGACTTCATCGGCGGTGGATAAATAATCCACGGGTACGGCAATGCTCCCGTGCATCCAGGCGGCGTAAAAAGCATAAATCCATTCCGGCCTGTTTTCCATAAAAATCACAACCTTTTCAGGATTTATCTCAGCAAGTCGTTGCGAAACAGCTCCGATCCGTCCCATGAGCTCGGAATATAAAATGGTTTCTTCTTTATAAATAAGTGCCGGTTTGTTTAACTGTCTGATCATTGGAAAAACTCCTCTGATGGTTGTTACACCTTTTTTGATATACTGACAAGTGTTCAAAAATGAACTTAAGGATATTTTTTATGTCTTTTAGGAAAAATTTAGGAAAATGCTTGAAACTTTTTTTTTTATTTTCGTAAAATTAGCACTCGAATGATAAGAGTGCTAAAAAATGAAAAAAAAGAAGAAGAAATTCGGTCTGTCAAAACCAAATGTAACAAAAAAAGGGCTTAAGCACTAATCATTCGGGAAAACCTACGAATTAAAATGAGGAGGAACGAGTAGATGTCAAAAATCATTGAGTACGATGTCGAGGCACGGGCAAAGTTAAAAGCCGGTGTTGATATTTTAGCGAATGCGGTAAAAGTCACGCTGGGTCCAAAAGGCCGGAACGTTGTACTGCAGAAAAGTTTTGGTGCGCCAACTGTCACCAAAGATGGTGTATCCGTCGCCAAGGAAATTGAGCTGGAAGACAATATTGAGAATATGGGTGCCCAGATGGTGAAGGAGGTGGCTTCCAAAACCTCCGATGTGGCGGGTGACGGAACCACAACAGCAACAGTCCTGGCCCAGGCAATCATCGACGAAGGCCTGAAGAATGTCACTGCCGGAGCCAATCCCATGGAATTGAAACGTGGTATTGATCTGGCAGCAGCAAAGGTTGTTGAAGAGCTGGAAAAAATGAGTCAGAAGGTGGATGACTCCTTCGAAAAAATTGCTCAGGTAGGAACCATTTCGGCCAATAACAACCGGGTTCGCATATTGAAAAAAACAGCAGACAAGGAAGAGATTATTGAAAAGCCCATTGGTGATATTATCGCCGAAGCCATGAGTAAAGTGGGAACGGATGGTGTGATCACCGTTGAAGAGGCAAAGAGCGCCCTCACTTCCGTGGATCTGGTGGAAGGAATGCAGTTTGACCGGGGATACATCTCTCCTTACTTTGTTACCGATTCTGAAAGTATGGAAGTGGTTCTGGAAGATGCATTCATCCTGATTCATGATAAAAAGATTTCAGCCATGAAAGATTTTCTCCCCATTCTGGAGAAAACATCCCAGACTGGAAGTCCTTTGCTGATTATTGCTGAAGATGTGGAAGGGGAAGCCCTGGCAACCCTGGTCGTGAACAAACTCCGCGGGACCCTCAAAGTGGCTGCAGTCAAAGCTCCCGGTTTTGGGGACCGCCGTAAAGCTATGCTGGAAGACATTGCTATCCTGACAAATGGAACCGTGATATCTGAAGAACAGGGTTACAAACTGGAAAACGCCACGCTGGAGTATTTGGGACGTGCAAAACGAATCACCATTGACAAAGACAATACAACTATCGTGGAGGGTGCCGGAAAACATGAAAACATCCAGGCCCGCATCAATGAAATCCGGACCCAGATTGAAAAAACCACATCTGATTACGACCGGGAAAAGCTCCAGGAACGCCTGGCGAAACTTTCCGGAGGTGTAGCGGTGTTGAATATCGGTGCGGCTACTGAAGTGGAAATGAAGGAAAAGAAAGCGCTGGTGGAAGATGCTCTCCATGCTACCCGTGCTGCCGCTGAAGAAGGAATCGTTCCCGGTGGTGGTGTAGCTCTGTTGCGCGCATCCAAAGCATTGGACGAAGTTAAAACAGAACGGTCGGATGAAAAAGTTGGTGTGGATATTGTCCGCCGGGCATTGGAATATCCTATCCGCCAGATTGTGAAAAATGCGGGACTTGAGCCGGCGATTGTGATTAAAGACGTTCTTGAACATAAAGATGATTACGGCTTTGACGCCCGCGAGGAACGCTATGGCTCTATGTATAAGTTCGGTATCGTGGATCCGGCTAAAGTAGCACGGACTGCTGTTCAGAATGCTGCATCCATCGCCGGGCTCCTGCTGACTACCGAAGCAGTTGTCGTGGATAAGAAAGAAGAAAAAGAAGATACACCTCCCCAGATGCCAGGCGGCATGGGCGGAGGAATGTATTAATAGAGTTATAAGTGCTGAGTATTGAGTACTGAGTACTGATTTGTTTGGAGGGCGACAATTGTCGCCCTCTTTTTTTTATGCTGCCTCTTTTTATATTCTTTTCATAACAAGGACCAATGAGAAAAATTTTAAAGTATTATGTTTTTAAATTCTGTAATAATCACTGTCCTTCAATCTTAACTTGTAAATTTTAAATTATGTTTTGGTCTTTATTGATGGGAGAGATATTTTTTCCGCGAGTTTAAGATAAGCCTGGCAAACCTGCTCAGATGTAACCAAATATTTTACTGCACGTGCTGCAGAAGCTTGTTTCATCTCTTCCAGTTTTTGAGGATTTTTTTTCAGTTCGGCTATAAAATTCGCCCAATCTTCCGGTTTATCCGGTGAAAAATAACGGGCAGCAGAGCCACATACCACATGGGCAAAATCCATGTCCGTCGTCAGAATGGGTTTGTGAAAATGCAAAGCTTCCAGATAGGAAAAACTCTGACTTTCCAGAATGGATTGGACGATCACTGCCTGGCTGTGGTGATAAATATCCTCCAGGCATTCCGTGGGAACAAAGCCAAGATTATCAAAGTATTCTGAAACGGGAGCCTGGGAGATTTTTTTCAAAAAACGTGCCCCGCGTACATCATGGGACGGGTCGAGTGTTATTAAAAATTTGACCTTTGAAACGTTTATTTTAAACAAATTGTGGGCAATCTTTTCCAGCAATTCAAGATTTTTATGAGGGTAATATCGGGTAGGACTGAACAGGTAGAGTGTATCTTTTTCATAGGGATAGGGAAATGAGCGTGCCGGTTCCGGTGTGATGGGTATGGCTGAGTGGGGAATCACGTGAACTGCTTCGGGTTTGATGTATCGTGCATGGTATTTAATCAGTCTGTCTTTTGAAACCGGTGTTTGTACCACGGTCATTGCTGATCCTCTCAGGGTCATCCGGAAACAGATTTTTTCCAGGATTTTCCGGAATTTTTCCGCCTTTCCGATCATGCGGTAGTAAGCCGATTCAGGATAAACAAAGTGAGGATGGTGGAAAAGGAGGAGATGGGGTACTGGCGGGAAAAAAGTGCTGATATTGGTCAGGCTGATCAGTACATCTGCTTTGAATGATCGGATGTACCGGGGAAGCAGGATATTGTCAAACCAAAGGCGACTGAGGAAAGATGTTTTCCGATGTGGTTTCCGGATGACGGTAAAAGGGATATGACTTCTTTCCAGGATATAATCAAAACCTTTGTCTGCCGGAATGATAATCAGGTAATCATGTTCGGGGTGGTTTTCAAGACTCAGAAGCAGATTTTTGGCAATTCTGTTCCCGCCACCCGTGTGCAGACTTACCATGTTGAAAGCAATGCGCATGATCAATCTCCGATAAAACCGGCTTCCCGGTAATATTGATACAGTTTTTCCCTGACGCTGTTTACACCGTGTGTTTTACGGACCCAGGCTTTTCCCTCCGCACCCTTTTTCAGGATTTTTTCCGGATTTCGAATAAGATCTGCCAATTGTTCATAAAGGTTTTCGCTGTTGATATTCACAAAAGGATGATCGGGAATAAAAGCTTCATACTCCGGCAGCATATTGGTACAGGTGCAGATTCCCATACTGAGGGACTCTACGGAGTTCATGCCGTATCCCCATCCCCCGGTATTGGAAATCTGGTCTATATTGATATCGCATGTCGCCTTAATTGCCATGGCCTGATCGTGGGGAACTCTTTCCAGTAGAATGAATTCCACATTGAAATCTTTTTCAAGTTGTCTGCAGACTTCAATAATGCGCTCCGTTCCCTTGAAATACCGGTTCATGGTCATGTGAAGGATTCGGAGAGGCGTATTTACACTTTCTTTCTGATGAAATTGTTCCGTGTCGTAGGGTAAGAAAAGATATTTCATCCCGGGATAACGGGGAAGGAGATCCAGTTCATTGGTCAAAACAAGGTCGCTTAATTCATCCATTTTGGGCAGGACCCCCCGGTTTCTTAAATCTATGCCATGATAGTGGGTCACAATGTGTTTTCCGGCCCTTTTCAGACGCTCGGCGAAACGGCAATCCCGGTAAAGATCCAATCCCCATTCAAAATGGTAGATGTCAAAATCTTCCAGCCCGTGAAGCCGGATGGCTTTTTCAATTCGTCTCTGCCACAGACGGTCACGCATCTTGAAATACAAGGCTTCAACTTTGTTGGCCGGTGTCCACCAGGGTGGATTCCCCGGCCTTTCCACATCCGGATCCCGTTGATACCAGCGGGTTTGGAGCTTCCTGCGAATTTTCAGATACCAGTTCTGATTGGTAATTAAAGGAAGGTCAAGACAGATATCCTCCGGAAAATCCAAAATCGTGTGAAACATGGTCACATAACGGCAGCTGTTCCCCACCGTTTCATGGGCCTTTTTCCAGGTGCTGAGCAAACCGACTATGTTTTCCGGTGAGATATACAATATTTTTGTCATACAGCCGGAAATTAACAGTTTATAAACGATTAATCGAGGAGAATTGAATCTTTACCCAAATCTTCAGGTTGGGACACATCTGAATGTTTGAATACATTTTTTTATTTTCTAAAAAGAATGAACACTTTAAATTATAACAATTAATTTTCACTCAACCTTGAATTGTTTATCAGCGCATGCCGGTATATCCTGTAAACGGAGATCATAATGAAACTCATTAAACGAATAGTGATATTTTTCTCTCTCTTTGTCCTTTATATTATTTTTAAGGAATTTCTTCATCTTTATACCATGCTGTATTCAGTACATCCCGCCGCGGCTTGGGTATTTATGTTCGTTATCGCTGCATTTTTTATCTACTTTATGCTAATTCCCCTCTTCCGGATACTCAGTATACCTGCTGCTTACGGTCCGGTATATGATCCGCGTCAGGAAACACGACTGATTGCCAAACGGATGGAGCGTTTTCGCAAGAACAAATATCTGATACACAACGGCATTGATTTATCCGCCTTGAAAAATGATAAGGAAAGTTATAACCGGATCATACGGGAAATGGAAAAGGGAGTGGATCAGCTTCGGAGAAAACATATCCCACAACTGTTTTATTCAACGACAATTGCCCAGAACGGTTTCCTGGATTCCCTGTTGATTATTTCTTCATCTATCCATCATATTAAGGAAATCTTTATTCTGTATAATGGCCGGGTATCTAATAAAGACCTTCTGATTATTCTGAAAAAGATTTACCTGGCAATGGCTGTCGGAGGTTCCGAAGCGGCGGAATATGCCACACAGGAAATTTTTTCCCGATTTGCTACGGATGGAATGAAAGCAATTCCCTTTTTCAATAAAGTCTCTGCCTCCCTGATTGACGGATATGTCAATGCCGTGATGTTGACACGGATTTCTTATATAACAGAAAACTATTGTAAGAAAACGGTGATAGCTTCTGATAAGGAGTTGTCTCCGGATCCGCACTTTGTCTTTAACTCTGCAAAAAATATTACCAAAGATATCCGGGATAAAATATTCGGAGCACTCAGGCGGAAAGCAGGGGAAAAACTGTCCAAAGCCATAACCCCTGTCACCGATATGTTTCAGAAAACACTGGAATGGATCAGTCCGAAAGAAATCGACCCTGACAATCAATATGCTTTGGAAATCCCGTCAGGATATGGGAACACATCCTTTCGCTATGGATTCCAGAAACTCATCCTGAGTTTTAAGAAGAAAGATCTGGATAAGCAGGATAACATGCATGCAACATTAGACTTAAATAAATAATATAACGATAAATAATTTGTCTGTTCAGCAGCTATTTATTCACATTAAATTATATAAATAATAATATAATCTTGACGTTTTTCTCCGAACAGTGTATCTTACCCCCCGGGGTGGGGGGCAATACTCAAAAATATTCGAATGAAATAATATATCAAATCCATTAAGATTGTTTAAAAGATCTGATTCATCATTTCATGTGGCGCCTGGAAGTGTTTACCGCTTTGACGCGTCCACTTTTTTTTGACGCTGTTCAATGAATAATTGTTCACGGAAACGAATGTAAAGGATCAGTTCCGGCATGGTGAAAGTTACATGAATATTATTCAAATATGCGGGCATATTTTCCCGTTGTTTTTCTGGAATGGGAAGCGTAATACGTCCTTCAGCATCGAATTGATCGAAAAAATGAGTCTCTTTCATGCTCTCCGGCGGGTAATACTGGGCAATAATTTTCCGGTCAGGATCGTGATATAAAAGGGATGAGGGGACCATGGAGCGGGTCCCGCATTTGGGGCATTCAAAGACGTTTATTTTCCCGTTTAAAACATCTTCGCGTGCTTGGGGATTTTCGGCCGTATTAATGCTTTGCCAGACGTCGTATGGACTTTCAGCGCCACACTCCGGACAGGCCAGCAACATGGTTGTTTTAGTCATAATGTCTCACAATAAATGGATGTTATGATCTCTACAGATTTTACGGATTTCATCCGGCCATATAGATGAATGGACTTCTCCGATATGGACTTTTCTGAGGAAAAACATGCAAAGGCGGGATTGACCAATGCCTCCGCCAATGGTTTGTGGAAGTTCTCCATTCAGCAAGCGTTTATGGAAATAGAGTTTTGTCTTATGCATTTCCTTTTTTTGCTTCAACTGGCGTAACAGAGCTTCCCGGTTTACCCGGATGCCCATAGATGAGAGTTCCATAGCGGTATCCAGAATCCGGTTATAAATGATGATATCCCCGTTTAGTCCGGGATGCCCGTCCTCAGCCGGTGTGGACCAGTCGTCATAATCTGCTGCCCGCCCGTCATGGGGTTTACCATTGCTCAAAGGAGCACCAATTCCCCGGATGAAAATGGCTCCGAATTCTTTGGCCAGGGCGGTTTCCCTTTCTTTCGGACATTTGTCCGGATAACGCTGTAACAAGGCTTCTGCCGTGATAAAATGGATTTTTTCCGGTAAATAAGGCTCAGGCAATCCGGGATAGTGTTCACAGACAATTTTTTCCGTATCCCGAATAACGGTATAGATTTCCTGAACGATATATTCTAAAAATTTACTGTTTCTTTCATCCTCCCCCATGATGCGTTCCCAATCCCACTGATCAACGTAAAGGGAGTGAAATTTATCCGGTAGTTCATCAGGACGTACGGCATTCATGTTCGCGTAAAGACCTTCCCCCGGTTCGAAATCGTAATCAGCCAGAGCCATTCGTTTCCATTTTGCAAGCGATTGGACAATTTCACCTGTTTCACCGGTGGCACCCAGAGGAAAGGATACCGGGCGCTCGATACCATTCAGATCATCATTGATTCCCGAATTGGCATAGACCATGATGGGAGCTGATACCCTGCTGAGATTCAATGCCTTTGCCAGACCTCTCCGGAATGTTTCCTTGATAAGATCTATGGCTTCCTGTGTTTTTTTCAGATCTAACGGACTTTCATAATGCTCGGGGATGGTTAGAAAATCTGTCGTCAGATCAATATGTTTTTTCTTTTGTTTCAGCATCTCTTTGTTCTGTTTGTCAGCGCAAAACCTACAAATATCTATTAAACGGAAAAAGAGAAAGTTTGCCACCCTCTTCAGAATCCCTTATTTTACCATAAATTAGGTAAACCTGTGAATCCTTCTGTGATTTTTCATATCATTCACCGAATGAACCCGGGAACGGATCACCTGAGGATTAGGGGAATGGTTTTCCCCGGTTTATGTCGTTATCGCAATCAGGAGAAAAATCAATGAAAATCGCTTTTTTTGATGCAAAACCTTACGACCGGGAAGTGTTTGATTCCATAAACCGCGAGTATGGCTATAAAATTAAATACTTTGAAACAAAACTTACGCCCGATAGTGTGGCATTGGCCCGGGGTTATGATGTGGTCTGTGTGTTTGTGAACGACACCGTAAACAAGAAAGTTATTCGCGAATTAATTGAATATGACATTCAAATGATTGCTTTACGATGTGCCGGTTTCAACAATGTAGATATTGAAGCCACCCGGTGTAAAATCCCGGTGGTCCGGGTGCCTGCCTACTCACCTCACGCCATTGCCGAGCATACTGTTGCCTTAATTCTGGCACTGAACCGAAAGATTTATCGGGCCTACCAGCGCACCCGTGAAAATAATTTTTCCCTCAATGGCCTTATGGGCTTTGATATGTACGGTAAAACAGCCGGTATTATCGGAACGGGCAAAATTGGTATGTTGGCCGGCGGAATTCTGAAAGGTTTCGGAATGCGTGTTCTGGCCTACGATCCCTATCCCAATCCCCAGGCTGCAGAAGAATATGGTTTGGAGTATACGGACCTGAAAACTCTGTACAGGAAATCACAGATTATTTCCCTCCATTGCCCGTTAACTAAAGAAACCGAATACCTGATCAATGATAAATCACTGGCCCTCATGCAAGACGGTGTGATGATTATTAACACCGGCAGGGGTAAACTCGTAGATACCCGGGCTCTTATCAAAGGATTGAAAATGGGGAAAGTGGGATTTGCGGGACTGGATGTTTATGAAGAGGAACGGGATTTCTTTTTTGAGGATCAATCGGATATGATTCTGACGGATGATATCCTCGCCCGGCTTCTGACTTTCAACAATGTGGTAATTACATCCCATCAGGGTTTTTTCACCCGTGAAGCTTTGGATAGTATTGCCCGGACTACCCTGAACAATATCCGGGAACTGTCGGGAGGTAAACCGTTAAGCAATCAGGTGACCTGCAAATCGTGATCAACGGCGGATATAGGTCCGTACGCTTTCGATATAGGGGCTTTCAGGCCAGTTGCTTAAGAAGTGCAGAAGCAACTCTTTTTCCCGGTCCGGATTACCGGCGAAACGAAAATAAGCTGCCTGCCGCAGACAAAAATAGTCACCCATGACAGGGTCCTCTTTTAAAATATTGCCAAACTGTTCCCAGAAATGCTTCAGTTCATCCCTCCGTCCCGTTTGAAAAAGAATCTGTTCAAGCCGTAAGGCTGCAAGAGTCCGGACCGGTGGGGTTTGCTGCATTAACGCTCCGGCTTTTTCCAACCCCTTGATCCATTCCCTTTTTCGGATGTGGGATTCGAGCTCAATCATACCCGCCTCTTGAGCCCCGATTTGCAGATAAGATGCCAAAGCAAGAATATCATTGCTGTATTCATCACGGCTGCTGATCAGGGCAAGGGCTTCGTTTATGTGCTTTTCCAGGGAATCCGGCCGGTTAAAGGCCAGATCCACAAAGAGGAGATTCAGTCTGAGACGATCTTCTTCAGATGCATCCAGATGATATGTGGCCGGAGCTTCCCAAACTTTCCGCCGGGCACCTTCTTCATCCTTTTGTAAAATTTTGCAGGTAATATATTCTGAAAGCAATCTATCCCGGATATTGGCAGGGATGTTTGGTGGGATCTCCTCCAGCAATGCTGCCGCCTTATCAAGATCTCCCGTGATGTTAAGGTGTATCCGGGCCAGTCTGATCCGTGTTTCGTGCCGGATCTCGGAATTTTTGGCTTCAGACAATGTTTCGAAAAGTATATAAGCACTGTCGGTGTATACTTTGTTGATTGTATAAACCGGACGGACCGGAAGGGCAAGAAAAACAGATTGATAAGGGGGCGAAATTTCCGGACCATACTGAATTTGCCTGTAAGAAAGGGCATCATAATTAAGTGCTCTCAGAAAAAGCCAAATTTCCCTCTTTGTCCTGTTGTTGACAAAGTTCTCCATATTCCTTAATAATGTCAGGCTTAATTGATGCTGTGATACATTGTATAATTGCCGGGCAGTTTGCAGAAGCTCGTCTGTCTCAAAGAGCGGGGTGTTTTCCATGAGAATCCGTACCGCCAGGCCGTATCTTTCCGAAGCAAAAGCCAAATCAGTTATGAGCCGGTAATCTTCCGCACCGGTTGCCAGATCTTGTAAAGTATCAATAATCATGCCGTACAGGGGCACTTCAGCAGGTAATGATTTAAGTTCCCCGGTGAGTGCAGAGAGTGTTGAAGGAGAGAGCTTGCGGTGCAAAAGAAATTCCTCCAGAGCAGGTTGCCACATCTGCCTTCGGATTAGATCGGTAAAATAGGGTTGGGATTGCAGGAGTGCTTTACCTGTTTTCTTCCTGAAAAAGGCGATCATGTCCGGAAGTCCGCTGCCGTTGTTATAAGCTGTCAGATACATCATGGCCAGTCTGGGCAAGCGGGTTTGCCGGCCCTTGGGGCGAAGATGAGGTTCCCATAAGCGAAAGGCTTCTTCATGCCGGCCGTTTGCCATTAAAAGAACACCCCATTCGGCAAGATAATTGATGTTACCGGGATTCATCCGATATAGGGTTTCAGTGATTTCCGCCGCTTTTTCCAGGCTCCCGGCACGGATCAGAACAGATTTGTAGCGGCTTAGATAGCGGGGGTTTGGTGGATAAGCAGTACAGAGAGAATCATACAATGTTTGGGCTTCTGAAAGATCTCCTGCCGACTCCGCTGACCGGGCCAGGTTAAATAAGGCGTTCGCATCTTGAGAAGAGATATTCCCATAGAGAGCGGTGCTCGTTATAATGATAAGGATGAGAGAAAGCAATCTTTTCATTCCGGAATATCCCGCAATTTTTCCAGATATCGTTCCATTTCTTCCCGTTCTTCAGGACTCAGATCGGTATTCTTCATTTTTTTTCGGATGGATTGGATGAGGGATTCTATGTTTCCCAGGCCATGGGGCAGATCTTTTGGTCCGCTTCGGGAAATCTGCTCACCGGTACGGCTTTCCCGTTCACGACTCAGTTCCCGCTTCCGAATGGACCGGCTGGCGTCCAGCAGCCGTTGTTCAATGCCGCGCTGCCGCTGCAGCGTCCGTCGTGAATAGCGTCCTTCTCGTAAATCACGGATCACATCTTCCATTTCCTGCGTGATACGTTCCAGTTTGCGCCCGTTTCCCTGACCGGCTTGTTCCATAGCCTGCTGCAATCTGCCCAATTCCCGGCGCAAGGCCTGCTGACGGGCTGCAAGTTGACTCATCAAATCCATGGACGTATTTCCCTGGCCGGGTATAGACATTCCCCGGGAATCCTGATTAAGAGCCCCCTGCATTTCAGCCATGGCCTGTAATTGTTCCATAAATTGCTCCATCCCGGAACCGCTTTCACTGCTCTGAGCTTGTCCCATAAGACCAAGTATTGTCCCTGTTAATTCGTTGACCTGCCCCAGATTTTGTATCATGGTTTGTTCAGCCTGATGAAAACGTCCTTCTAAAAGATGGGTTAATATTTCGGCAGATAATGACCGGGCCTTTTGCAATTCCTGAAAGGGCTGTGGACCCATGAAAAAAGTTTTTCCTGCAATATTTTCCAGTCCGGCTCCCAATTGATTTAATGATTCCAGAATGGCGTTCTGTTCCGAAAACCGTTCTTGTAACGGCTGGGAGTCGTTTTTCAAATCCTTTGTTCCCGGAAGATTACTTTCCTGCATTTCTGAAATCAATAACGCCCGGCGGATTAATTGCTGAAAATCCTGCAAAACCTCCTCTTTCTTAGCCTGCTTCATGCCGGATGCCATGTTTTGATACTGCTTCAGGAGTTCTTCCATTTTTTGCAGGGATTCACCTGCCTTGTTAAGACCTTCAGGACGCCTGTTTTCAGCAAAGGCCTGAGCTGTTTCATCAAGCATCCCGCTCAATGCCGAAGAATCCATAAGAGCTGAAAATTTCTCCAGTTTTTCCTGAAGGCTTTCCGAAACCTCTCCGGACTTCTGACTGAGGCTCTGTTGTAAATTTTGTAACGTTTCCGACAAATCATGTTCAGTTTTAGCCAGCTCTGTGGAAGTACGGCTTTTTTCGTTTTCTATCAGATCTGTCTGTTTCCGGAGCGCTTCATCCAGTATCCGTTCCCCTTCTTCAAGGGTTTCCATGTCCCGTAATGTTTCAAGTAAACGAATTGTCCTTTCCAGTGCCTTTGAAAATTTCTCCGCTTCTTCCTGCAAATCATGGCTCATGTGTTCTATCGTTTCGGCATCCGGATTGCCTTTGAGCCTTTCCTGCATTTTTTGCAATTCCCTGAACAATTCACTCTTTTCCAAATCTTTCACCAGCTCCTGCAGATAGGCCATATTGTCCAGAACCTTATCGGAAAAAAGGGACTGCTCAGATATTTCCGCAAGTTGTTTTTCCAGGGATTCCTTGATGGCTCTCAACGATTCCTTTACCATTTCCTGCTGCTCAATCAGGTTTTTCATGGTTTCCTGCTCGGACCAGTCTGCCTTGCCCTTTTTGAGGATGTTTTCCCGCAGCGATTCTGCTTTTTCCCGGATGCTTTCTGAAAGTTCCTGCAGTGACTGAAGGTCTCCGTGTGTATCAGCGTGTTGCCGGCCTGAGCGGATAAAAAGTTCAGTCAGGGAGGGGAAACGAGCCCTGAAAATCTTTGAACGGGTGATGCCCGGCCCTGTAAGGGTGTTATTGTCCACAACTTTGAAGCGGAATTCCAAAGCATCTCCCGGACTAAGCCGTTCATTGATATACCATACCCCGCTTGCTGTTTGCACCTTTTGGCCCCGGTCAAAAGAAAGCGGATGGTCTGTCCAGATTGAATCCGGTTTCAACCGGAAAGATTTTACCGCCCGGGTTTCCAATGATAGAGATACAATGCCGAAGTCATCACTGATAAATACACCCCAGGGGATTGTCATGCTTTCATCCAAAAGGAGTTCATCTTCAGGTTCCAGGACGGTGAGAACCGGTTTCTCATCTTTGTACAATGATATTTCATAACTCACATCGTTTTCCATCGCGGTACCGTTTGTATCTTTAGCCGTTATGATGAGTGTTCCGGTATGTACAGGTTTCAAAGACCCTTGGAAGTTATGATTCCGGGTATCAAGCTGGATATAGCGGTCACCAAGACTTGCTGTCACTTCATCCGGGGGGCATGTCAGGCGGCCTGTAATTTCCAATGCAGATCCCTGCAAGATATGAATTCTGTCGGTGCCTCCTGTATAGATTTCCCGATCCAGTCCTGTATAGGCCGGAGGTATAACCTCAAATTCCAGCCATTCCAGCACAGGTCGTTTCAGGACATTTACAGAGTACGTTTGTGAAGATTTTTGTTTCCAGGGCATAAATGGATGTGGTCTGCGAACAATGAATGTGTACATGAATGCAGATTGCAGATTGGGGATGAACAGGGTTGAGAGCGTGTCGTTGATAGTTTCGGGAAGGACGACCTCTGTTTTTTTCGGACTTTGAATCATCACGCTTTTCGGAAAGTGGCGAGGGAGTGTGTGTGCAATACGGATTTCCAGGGAATCACCCTCTTTCAGTGTTTTATTCCCCGGTTCTATGCTCCATGTCCAGGGAAAAGGAACCGGATAAGTCCGGCCAGGGGTAGCAACGCGGATCAATGCATCCCTTAAAAAGAGAGAAACACTCAGAAACAAGAGTAAAGAAATGATTGTTTTTGTTTGTAAGGATGAATGAGAGGATTTGGATTTGTTTTGCTTCAGGTGTTTGAGGATGTGTTCAGCCGGCAGGGTTTCGGACAGGCGCCGGACAGCCAACTGAGGCAGGGGATCTGACTGTCTGCTCAATTGCCAGGCATTGATCAGGCGGTCTCGTACTTCCGGAAACTGTTGACCCAAAGATTCCATCAACCGTGTGTTTTCTTCCGGCTTTTTATGGATATTTCTGTCCACCCAATAATCCCGGATCCATACCAGAATGATGCCATTGGCCAAAAGGGGGACGAGAAGAATCCACCGGAGAGTGGATGGAAGATACCAGATACTTTCACATAAGATCAGGATAAGCAGATAACGGCTGTTTATACCCATCAGCCGGAAAAGACGGTTTTTAAGCCGGTCTGTGGCCAGTCTTCGCCGGAGGATCTGCAATATTTTTTCAAAGGGATAGTGCATCAGGGATGGATCGGATTGATATGATAATAATAAATGTTGGTCCCCATTTGGAGGGCGGCAGTGCGAATCTCTTCCGGATCCCCGTATACTTCGGCATCTTCCCAGCCGTTGCCCAGATCGCACTCATAAGTATAAAAGACCACAAGGCGTCCTTCATGAAACAAACCAAATCCCTGCGGGGGTTTTCCGTCATGTTCATGGACTTTGGGAAGACCGTGGGGGAACGCATATACCTGATGGTAGATCGGGTGTGAAAAGGGAAGTTCCACCAGCTCTTTGTCCGGGAAGACTTTCTTCATTTCCCGGCGGAAGGATTTATCCAGTCCGTAATTATCATCTGCGTGCAGAAATCCTCCATTTTCCAGATAAAACCGGAGTCTGCCCGCTTGCTCATCCGTCAAAAAGATATTCCCGTGTCCCGTTACGTGCAGAAAATGCACATTAAACAGATCAGGTGAATCAATATCCACAGTTACAGGTGTCTCCTGCACGACCAGGTCTGTATGATCATTAATAAAAGAGGCCAGGTTCTCCAGAGATCCCGGATTGGCATACCAGTCCCCGCCACCGCCGTATTTCAACCGGCCGATCACAAGGGGTTCACCTGCTGTGCCCTGTACTGTGATCATACATAAAATCAGAATAGCTGAAAAACGGATGCATTGCTTCATAAAGAGATTTACGGTTTGTTTTGGAGGATGTTCCGTTCCATAATAGACCGGATAAGGGGAACAAGTTCTTCCGGTTTGGTGTAACTGTGGACGGTTACACCGGGATTTCCGCTCACAAGGGCACTCAGTCTGCGATCATCCTTTTGTTGAAAAAGGGCATGGACCGAAATGTTTCGTCGGACTCCGACAGCAATTTCATATCCTACGCCCAGAGAAGGTGTTGTGACTTCAGCGATAAGGCAATCCGCCTTTTTCAGCCAATCAAGATCCCGGTAAAAAATTTCCCGGTTGGATAGTTTTTTTTCACCGCCGGCTGTCAGGTTCGGGTCGGCAACATGTTCTGTCAAAACAGTACCGTACTCCTTTAATATGTTGACGATGATTCGGTATGCCGGTAGCAATTTCCTGCCGGCACTGATAGCTCCGCAAAAGTAGATGTTCATGATTCTTTCGGTAATTGATGTGATTTTTTGAGAAGATCCCGGGCATTTTCCAGGGCAGCGCCGGTCATTTTACCTGCTCCAAGAAGTTTGGCGATTTCCTGAATCCGGTCCTCATCCTGAAGTTCGCGAATCCGGGTTTCTGTCCGTCCCTGCAAAATCTCTTTTTCCACGACCACATGATGCTCTCCAAGTGAGGCAATCTGCGGGAGGTGTGTAATGCAAATCACCTGGTGATAACGGGAGAGTTCCTCTATCTGTTCGCCTACAATCCTGGCAATCCGTCCGGACACACCGGCATCGGCTTCATCAAAGATCAGGGTGGGAATGGAATCGGCATCCGCGAGGACCGATTTAATGCCCAGCATAATCCGTGAGGCTTCACCTCCCGAAACTGTTTGAGTCAGAGAGCGAAAATCTTCACCGGGGTTTGTGATGATTTCAAATTCAAGCAGGTCAAAACCATGGGGTTGGGGAATCACTGTTTTGCCGTGCCATGTAACAGAGAGGGGGGATGTCCCTTTCTGACAGAAAAAGCGGACTCTGAACCGGGCGTGTTCCATGCCCAGACGGTGCAGTCTGGATTCCACAGCCTCCGAAAAAACGCGGGCAGTTTCCTGCCTTTTTTTATGCAGGCGTTCACCGGCCTCGACAAGTGCTATACGGGCCTTTTCCGTCCGTTCCCGCGCTTTCCTGAGTTCTGCCGAAAAATCCTGTTCGCCGGATAACTCTGTTTCCAATTCCTGATAATAAGCACACAATTCGTTATACTTTTTACGGTATTTCTGCGTAAGAAAATTCAGGACATTCACCCGATCTCTGATTTCTTCCAGCCGCGCCGGATCATGGGGGATGTGATCCCGGTATTCCGCCATACTCCTGCCCGTTTCTTCCAGGGAAATGATGGCCGATTCCAGTTCCTTCAGGTATTCCGAAGGTGTGGAATCAATACGCAGCAGATGTTCCAGATCGTGTTTTAATGAACTGAGCAGGGAAATCACGGAATCGTCATTTTCATATAGCTTATCAGCAATCCTGTGAGCTGTATCCACGAGCTCCTGTGAATTCTCCAATATTTTTAACTCGCCTTCAAGTTCGTCCAGCTCTCCGGGACGGGGATTCACTTTTTTTAATTCCTGATAATGGAATGATTTTAATTCCTGTTCTTTCAGGAACTGATCCTGATTCTTCTTAAGCTTCTCTTCATGCCGGACTGTCTCCTTTAAATCCATAAGGGCACGGGTATAATTCCGGATCAGTTCAGGATTGTTGGCGTATGCATCCAGATAATCTATATGACTGTTGCTGTTCAAAATTTTCTGATGCTCATGCTGTCCATGCATTTCCACCAGAGAATCTGCCAGTTCTCTCAGGATTTGAAGTGAGACATAGTGGTCATTAAAAAAGGCTCTGGATTTTCCGTTTCGGTGAATTTCACGTCGGAACATCCATTCCGTGTCATTGACTGGCAAATCATTCGATGTCAAAAAATTTTTTAAATCATTGTGAAGTACCGGTGGTGCAAAGACAGCTTCCACAACGGCCATGTCGCTTCCTTTCCGAATCATGGACAGGTTTGCCCGGTCCCCAAGTACCAGACCCAGGGCATCGATGATTATGGATTTCCCCGTTCCCGTTTCACCGGTCATAATAGTCAACCCCGGACCGGGGGAGATATCCGTTTCACGAACGATAGCAAAATTTTCCACGTGAAGTTGTTTAAGCATGGATGATCAAAGCTCCTGTGAATGGTTCATGTTTTTGAGATGATCACTATTGCTGTTGAAATATCTTTTCCGGATGACATGTACTATCAGGAGTCCCGCCGTTACTCCGGCTGTATCAGCCAGAAAATCCCGGAAACTGGCATGACGGCCCGGGACAAAGTATTGGTGTATTTCATCGGAGAGCCCGTAGAAGACCGTTATGGTAAAGGTCAGCAAGGCGATTTTCCCTGTATCGAAAGGACGGTGTTCCCTGATGGCAAGGTAGATTAGAATCGCTGCTATAAAATAGATAATTGCATGAATAAGTTTGTCAAAAGTTAAAATTGTCATGTGCGGGATTCGCTCTGAAGGAATGGAAGACTGAATAAAGATCAGACTAAGATAAACTATAGAAATAATTGTATATTTATTATTTAATAAATTCATATTCTTTCATTACCTTAGGTAAAGATTGGATCAGATCACCGGCAATCATACCCCGGCAACCCATGGTTTCTGCCGCTTTTATTCCGGCAAGTCCGTGAAAATGGGCTCCGCAAAGGGTTGCGGCTTCCGGTGATAAGCCTTGAGCCAGCAGGGATGTTATGATACCTCCCAGGACATCTCCGGACCCTGCAGTGGCCATACCGGGTGAATTGAATGGATGGATGTAAATTTGCCCATCAGGGAAACCGGTCATGCTTGTGGACCCTTTCAGGTGGATGATTTTCCCCGTTTTTTTAACAGTTTCCCGAAGGGTACTCACAGGATCTGATTGAAGTTGTTTTTCCGGAATGGATGTCAACCCAAGAAATTCCCCGGCATGGGGGGTCAGAATAAGGGGGACCGCTGTGTGGTTTATTTCTCCGGAATTGACACTGCTTATGGCATCGGCATCCAGGACGGCCGGGATATCGAGCTCTCTCAGTATCTGTTTTACAAAGTGCTTTGTCTCTTCGTGCCGTCCCAAACCGGGACCGATGAGCACAGCCTTTGTCCGTTTTTTCAATGTATGCCACAGGTGGATATCTTCAGGGGACAAATGATCGTTATGGCCGGTATGGCAAAGAATTTCAGGTGCATGACTGTAGATGACCTGTGATACACCTTTGGGGATGAGTGCTCTGACCATGCCTGCACCGGCGCGGATGGCACTCAGGACGGCCAGTGTGATTGCACCAGGCATTTCACCATGACCGCCGATGCAGACAGCTTGTCCACGGGAATATTTGTGGTCTGTTCCCCGGACAGGCAGCATGAGAGAGCGAATCACCGCATCAGTACATAAAAAAGTGGGTGCTGCCTGTTGTAGGGCTTTCTCAGAATATCCAAGGTCCGTGAGTAATATATCCCCGCTAAGGAATTTTCCCTCATTGAGAAATAATCCGGCCTTATAAAATCCCATGGTTACGGTTTTATCAGCCCGTAGCACCGGTCCGAGGGGATGGCCGTTTGTACCGTCTAAACCAGAGGGCAAATCCACAGCCACAACAGGCTGATTGCGGTGTTTGTCAGTTAAAATCTTAAGAATGGAAAGATTCAATCCCCGTACGGTGTTCCGAAGTCCGGTACCCAACAGGGCATCCACCCAGACAGAATCAGAAAACAAGCGGTTTTTCAGGATATCTGCATCTTTTACAACAAGGGGCTTGATTCCGGATTGGAGCATATTTTTTATGTGCCAGGCAGCGTCTCCCATGTATGTGTCTGGCTCGGCAGTCATGAACACATCCACGGTCATTCCTTTCAGGTGAAGTTCCCGGGCAGCCACGGCACCATCTCCGCCGTTATTTCCCTTTCCACAAAAAATCTGACAGCGGGAAATGCGTTGTGTCTGGCATATTTCAAAAACCGCATCAGCGACAGACATTCCGGCTTTTTTCATCAGGACTTTTCCGTCCACACCCTCTGTTCCCATGGTATACCGGTCTATCAGTCCGGCTTCTTCAGAAGATACAACACGAAGTTTCATTATTCTTCTCCAATCTCAAGAAAGACAACAGCTGTTGCCAGATCCCGGGTATGGCTCAGGCTGACGGATATTTGACGGATTGTCAGGGCATTCATAATTTTTTCTTGTAAGTAAAGAAAGGGTTTCCCATCCTGATCGTTAACCACAAACATATCCGTCCAGGCCGGATGATAAGATAAATGGGATAAGAGGGCTTTCCGGCAGGCTTCTTTGGCGGCGAAACGCACGGCATAGTGCTCGTATTTTCGGACTCTCGACTCACAATAGGAGATTTCTTCGGGGTGGAATATTTTTTTCAGAAAATGATCTCCATGCCGGCTAATGACCTGCTGGACACGTGATACTTCAACGATGTCGATGCCTGTTTCAATCATGGGTTGATTCGATTTTTCCGATAATTTTAAGGATTTCATCGAACCGGCATATTTCATAATCAGCACCGGAATGGATGGTATCAAAAAGATCACCATACCGTGCAAAAATGGAACGAATACCCATCTGACGGGCACCTTCCATATCTCTTTCAGGCCAGTCTCCCACCATCATCACATCCCGGGGAGTGAGTCCGAGTTTTTTCAGAGCCAGTTTAAAGGGATCAGGAGACGGTTTTGCCATTCCGGTATCATCAAAAGTCACAACCACATCAAAAAGGCGATGGAGATTCAACTGATAAAGCCGAAGCCATGCTTCCCGGGCCGGTGCGTCTGACACGATTGCTAGTTTAATTCCCCTTTTAATCAGGGTGATCAGTGTTGAAAAAACTGTGGGATAGGGTTTTAGTTGGGCTTCACGGGCTTTTCGGTAGTGGGTAATGCCGGCAGCCAGGTATTGATAATTCAGGAATCCTTCATGATTGATGATGAATTCGTCCAGAACCTTCTGGTATTCCCAGCCTTTCGCCTTATAGATGGCCATGATTTCTTCAAAAGCTTTTTCCTCATTAATGGCCATGCCGGCCTCAATCATTCCTGTAATGGCTCCCCGGATGGAATTGGCTTTCAGATGGCCGAAATCCATCAGGGTGTTATCCAGATCCAGAATCACTGCCTTGACTTTCATGTATGAAAATATAAAAATTAATGTAATAAAAAAAGGGGAGATTTACTCCCCTTGAAAATTTTTACCGGATTTTACTGTTGCCGGCTGACGGGTTTGCCTTTCCGGATCTGTTCAATCTCATATTCGGCTACTTTACGCCATTTGGCATCGAGCCGGGCCCGGTTGAAGGCGTTGATTGCATCATCATTATTGCCCATAAGGGCATAAGACATACCCATTTCATACCAGGCCGCGCCAAAGTTGGAATTAATTTTGGTTGCATTTTTAGCTGCTTCAATAGCCAGTTCATATTTTTTCAGATAATTGTATGTTTCCGCCAGGCGATAGTATACCTGAGCATTCCGCGGTGAATATTTAGCGGCATTTTTCAGGGCTTCAACAGCCTCTTCGTAACGATTTTGTTCCATCAACACGGCGCCATAACCTTCCCAGGCCGTGGCGGAAGTTTTATCGAGGGATACCGCTTTTGCATAGCTTGCTTCGGCTTCTTTCAGGTTTTTTCTGCTGAGGTAAATCCGTCCCATAACCGTATAGGCTTTAACATAATTAGGATTGATTCTGACACTTTCTTTCAATTGCTCCAGAGCCTTGAGATGATCTCCGATATTCTGTAAATAAATCGCCAGATTATAACGGAGAGCCTCATCATTCGCATTGGCATCGATCCCCTGCCGCAAATAATCGATGGCTTTTTCTATATCGCCGGCCTTACGTTTGATAGCACCAAGGAGCTGGTAGGCTGTCGAGAAGGTGGAATCAATGGAGATAGCGACCCTCAGCTTTTCTTCTGCTGTTTTAAGGTCATTGATCTTATAGGCATTCAGTCCGTCCTGGTAATATTTCTGCACCATCACCCGTTTGGCTCGAGTATATTTTTCATCGCCACCACTCAGTTCTATGGCTTTATCATAATATTTTAAAGCGGCTTCATGATCATCCTGTAATAGGGCAATCACGCCAAGACGATAATAAGTATCTGCAAAATCGGGATATTTCTCGGTTATTTGGAGGTATACACGCTTTGCGTTTTCCGGTTTTCCGCTATCATATTCTCGCTGGCCGTCACGGATCATATTTACCAGATCCCGGATTTGATCGAAACGTTCCCGGTAGGTTTCATCGGTTGGATTAAAATCGATTGCTTTTCGGACGGCCTGTTGGGCTTCGGTCAGATTTCCCCGTCGCAATTCAATTTCATGTAAAAGGAAGTAGGCCGGTGCGAAACTTGAGTCTTGTACCAATACCTGTTGTAAGAACATTTCCGCACTCATCAGGTCGTTATTTTCCAGCAAAGCTTTTGCCTGATCAATCTGGTTTTGGAGGGCAGCCAAATCTTGTCCTGGTGCGGACAATCCAAATATCAGCAATAAAACTGATACGATCAGTATTTTGTGTTTCATAGCCATCATTATTCCTGTTTTTGTTACAGTTTCCAAATGTTTTGTGCCCAGGGCGGGATTTGAACCCGCATGCCCGGTAGGGCGCTACCCCCTCAAGATAGTGTGTCTGCCTGTTTCACCACCTGGGCAGGGTTCCCATGTAAAAAAACTGTGGGAATCTAAACTCTTTACATCAGCAATTCTACAAAATTTTTCGTCGGAATTGCCGCTTTTTATTACTCTGCGGGTACCTTCGGCTCTTCGATATCTATTCCGGCCGGTCTGGGCAGAGAGGAGGAAGGGGTGACAACCCCTTTTTTTGCCTGTTCCAGAACCACACTTTTCTGGGTCTTGGATCCCCGGACCATGAAATTAATGAGAATAATGAGGATGAAAAAGACAATGGCCAGATATTTCGTGGCTTTGGCCAGAAAACTTGCTGCGTTGCGTCCGCCTAATACACTGTTAAGTCCTCCCATACCGCCGCCAAAAGCAGATCCGCCAAGGCCTCCGCCTTTGGAAGATTGCATGAGAATGGACGAAACCAGAAGCAGACTGACAATCACAAGAATGATAATTACAAAAGTCAGCATATTGTTTATCCTTTATTCATAAGTTGATGGGCAATACTGATAATGGTATAAAAATCTTCAGTTTCCAGGCTGGCGCCACCAATGAGGAGTCCGTCTATATCAGCCTCGGACAGGAGTTCTTCCGCATTATTGGGTTTGGCACTGCCCCCGTATAGTATGCGGGTTTTTTCACTGATTTCGGCACCAAAGGACTCCTTCAGGATTTTTCGGATCAGGATATGGACTTCCTGTGCCTGTCCGGCAGTGGCCGTTTTGCCCGTCCCGATGGCCCATACCGGTTCGTATGCCAAAACAAGGGTGTTCATGATTTCCGGGATTAATCCTTCTAAAGCTCTTTTCAACTGATGGGTGATCACATCCTTTGTGATTTCCTTTTCCCGTTCTTCCAGGGTCTCTCCGATACATACGACCGGGATAAGTCCTGCATCGTGTGCCCTGATGATTTTCGAATGAACCAGTTCATCTGACTCATGAAAATACTGCCGGCGTTCGGAGTGCCCGATTAAAACGTATTCACATCCCGATTCTTTCAGCATTTCTCCGGAGATTTCACCTGTATAGGCACCTTTTGGCTCCTGGTGAAGGTTTTGTCCTCCGATTTGAACCGGTGTTCCTTCCAAAGATTCCCCCAATGCCCGGATGGATGTATAAGGCGGACACAGGAGGATTTCGGGGGATAGATCCTGAAGTCCTTTTGCTTTCAAATCCCGACCGAATTTCATGGATTCGGAAGGACCATGATTCATTTTCCAGTTTCCGGCAATCAAAAAACGTCGCATAAGAATCCTTTATTCTTTTTCGGAGATTTTCGCTACGGCAGGCAATTCAAGTCCGGAAATCAGTTCCAGAGAGGCTCCGCCACCGGTTGAAACATGGCTGATTTTGTCACTGTAACCCAGTTTATTCACGGCAGCCACTGAATCGCCGCCACCGACCAGAGAGATGGTTCCTTTTTCTGTGGCCTCTGCCAGGGCTTTGGCTATAGCTTCTGTCCCTTTGGCAAAGTTCGGCATTTCAAAAACACCCATAGGACCGTTCCAAAGGACGGTTTTGCTCTTTTGAATGATATCTGAAAAAACTTTAACTGTTTCGGGGCCGATATCCAATCCGAGTTTTCCGGCCGGAATTTTATCTGCGGGGACGGTGACGGCAGGTGCATCATTTTCAAACGCATCGGCTGCCACAACATCTACAGGAAGGCGGAAATTGACCCCTGAGGATTTGACCGCTTCAAGAATCTCCTTTGCCAGATCAATTTTATCTTCTTCGACCAGGGAATTTCCGATTTCGTAGCCCATGGCTTTATAAAAGGTGAAGATCATTCCCCCACCGACCAAAAGGTTATCTACCTTTTTCAGCAAATGCTGTATGGTATCGATTTTTCCGCTGATTTTGGCCCCGCCCAGAATAGCTGTATAGGGGCGTGTTGGATTTTCCACTTTATCTTTCAGATAGACCAGTTCCTTTTCCAGGAGAAGTCCGCAGATGACCTTCGGGAAATACTCGGTCACACCCACCGTAGAGGCGTGGGCTCTGTGGGAGGTTCCGAAGGCATCATTGACATACATATCGGCATAGGAAGCCAGTTTTTTTGCAAAATCAGAATCATTTTTCTTTTCTTCTTTATGGAAACGAAGATTTTCCAGGAGGAGAACATCACCCGGTTTCTGAAAGGCGGCCAGCTTTGACGCATTTTCGCCGACACAATCCTCAGCGAATTTGACTTCCCGGCCCAGCAATTCGGATAAGCGTTTTTGCACCGGTTTCAGGGAAAAAGCCGGATCGAATTCTCCTTTGGGTCTGCCAAGATGGCTCATGCAAATTACAGATCCCCCGTCATTCAGAATTTTTTGAATGGTAGGCAGGGATGATACGATTCGGTAATCATTGGTAATTTCACCGGCATCATTCACCGGGACATTAAAGTCAACACGGACCAGCACCTTCTGGTCCTTGAAATTGACATCGTTGACAGTAAGTCTTGCCATGTATGTACCTCCGTTATTCAGACTTTTAATATAAGAAATTTTGCGGAGGATATTTAAGGGAAAAAAGTGGAGACTGGAAATGCGCATTAATATAGTATACAATAAATAAGTAGAGTGAAGAAAATTTGCTGGTTTGAGTTTTGAGTTGGGCAGAACGAGTTCTGGTCGCCTGATGCAGAGTGTGCAGTGATGCAGGGGGAGAGGGGGCGACAGTGGCCCAGGATTTCAGTCCGAGGAGAAGGGGAGATAGAGTGAAGGAACGAGGGGTGAAATATCATCCAATCTCCCCCTCAAATTTTTCTTAAAAATCCGCAAAAATGTTTTGACATTGTCTTGTGAATAGGGTATTATTTCAGGCTTTTTGATAAGGGATTTGTGAGAGAGTGCGGGCCGGTGCGGATGGGTAAAAAATTGTGCCGGTGGAAGCGAAAAAAAGATAAAATTCGCTTGACTTTAATTGCAGATCCGGGTAATATTTAAGGCTGTCCCAAAAAAGGCAGTAAGAAACGATCTTTGAAAAACAGGGTGTATGCAGAAGAAGAGAATATGAGTTTTAGCTCGACAGATGATTTGTTGAGACAGGAATAATAATACTAATAATAATATAATGGAGAGTTTGATCCTGGCTCAGGATAAACGCTGGCGGCGTGCCTAACACATGCAAGTCAAGGAGAAAGTCTGCTTCGGTAGATAAGTAAACTGGCGAACGGGTGAGTAACGCGTAGATAACTTGCCCAAAGGACTGGGATAACTTCGAGAAATCGGGACTAATACCGGATATGGCAATCAGTCATAAGGCTGATTGTGAAAGGGGGTTTCGGCTCCCACCTTTGGATAGGTCTGCGTCTGATTAGTTAGTTGGTGGGGTAACGGCTCACCAAGGCGACGATCAGTAGCTGGTCTGAGAGGATGATCAGCCACATTGGGACTGAGATACGGCCCAGACTCCTACGGGAGGCAGCAGTGGGGAATTTTGCGCAATGGGGGAAACCCTGACGCAGCAACGCCGCGTGGTCGATGAAGCTTTTAGGAGTGTAAAGACCTGTCGTTGGGGAAGAACGGGACAGTGAGTAACTGCTCTGTCCGTGACTGTACCCTTCAAGAAAGCTCCGGCTAACTCCGTGCCAGCAGCCGCGGTAATACGGGGGGAGCAAGCGTTATCCGGAATCACTGGGCGTAAAGGGCGCGTAGGCGGATGGTTAAGTCGAATCTGAAAGTTAACAGCTTAACTGTTAAAGTGGGTTTGATACTGGCTATCTTGAGTGCGAGAGAGGAAAGCGGAATTCCTGGTGTAGCGGTGAAATGCGTAGATATCAGGAGGAACACCAGGGGCGAAGGCGGCTTCCTGGCTGATCCCTGACGTTGAGAAGCGAAAGCCAGGGGAGCGAACGGGATTAGATACCCCGGTAGTCCTGGCTGTAAACGATGGACACG